>CAZWKK010000060.1:0-9294 GCA_964634855.1 uncultured Anaerolinea sp. | reverse complement strand
AGAAGATCTCCCAGGGAAATACCCCAAACAAACTGGCCACAGAGATAAAGATGAGGGAATCCACTGCCTCACCCACCAGGGTGCTGCCGATGGTTCGCGACCATAACCATTTGCCTTTGGTGGCCACCTTCATCTTTGCCAAAATGACCGAATTGGTAAATTCACCCACCAGATAGGCAGAGAGGCTGGCCAGCACAATGCCGCCTGTGCTCATGCCGCCGAGGACGTTATTAAAGGCCGCCTGGCCAGTAGTTGCCTGCCAGACCGCCTCCCCAGGCATGATGCGGACCAGCCACAGCACCACGGCGCTGAAGGCCAGGCAGGAGAAGCCCGTCCAGATCACACGGCGGGAACGCTTGAACCCGTAAACCTCGGTGAGAACATCCCCAAAGATATAGCTGATCGGGAACAAGATGGTACCGCCATCGAAAGCCAGCGGCAGGCCAAAGATCGCCACACCCCAGTCAATGATCTTGGCGGATGAAGCAATATTGCTGACGATCAATACGGTCACGAATAAGGCCATGATCAGATCGAAATACCTGAAACTTCGTTTCTGTTCATCCTGAATACTGTTTTCTGCGAACGGTTCTTGAGATTTCATATAGGCAAGTATAATCGGAGTAGATTAAAAAACGCGGAGTTTTATGAACCGATTTTTCCTCCCCCCTTCCAGCTTTGTTAACGATGAGATCGTCTTTCCGGAAGCAATCTCCCGCCAGATCGCCAATGTGTTGCGCCTAAAACCCGAATCGATGGTGATAGCACTGGATGGCAAGGGGTTGGAATATTCGATACAGTTATTGGAAGTAACCCCCAAACAAACCAGCGGCAAGATACTCAGCGTTCAACCCAACACCACTGAGCCACATACTCGGGTACGCTTGCTGCTTTGCCTGACCCAGCGGGAGAAATTTGAATGGATGCTGCAAAAATGCACCGAACTCGGCGCCAGCAGCTTTGTGCCTGTCATCAGCTCGCGCAGTTTGGTGCAATCGGTGGAAGAAGCACAATCCAAATATGAACGCTGGCAGAAGATCCTCTGTGAAGCTGCCGAGCAGAGTCACCGCGGGCTGATCCCCACCCTGGAGCCAACCTTGAAGTTCGCCAAAATGCTGGCTGAGCCTCCTGTTGCGGATGTGTGCCGGCTCATCCCATGGGAAGATGAAAAAGGCACCCCCCTGCGTCAGGCGCTCAATGCATACGCCGGGGACAAGGTGGATATTCTCATCGGGCCGGAGGGCGGATTCTCAGCAGATGAAGTTAAGCTGGCAAACGAAGCTGGTTTTACAGCGGTCACACTTGGAGCGCGTATTCTGCGCATGGAAACAGCCGCCATGGCCGCCACAGCGCTGGTCTTATACGAACGTGGAGAGATGGATTCAGCCTCAGGCCAGACGGCGTAACAACAGGTTCTTCAAACGGTCTTTAAGCACTTTGCCGCGTCCCAGTACCAATCCATCTTGCCGGCAAACGATCAATAATCTGCCCTGCTCCTCTGCCCCAGCCAACACATCAAAGCAATCCTCCCCCTTCAACCAACTTTCAGCCTGTTCATCCGTCAGGAAGACCTTGCCGGAGCCAAAACCGCTGCCGAAGCGGGAGACCCATTCGTGCGAAAGTATAAATTCATTGTTGCTGGTTTCACCCAGCAAAAGGCCGGCATATTCCAACGGCAACTCGCCAAAATGATCCAGCATCTTTTGCGGCATGGCAATGGTCTTTTCGTAGCGCTGCATCAGCACCAGGTCATAGTTGGCCAGGGTGGCGGGCAGATCAAAGCCGTAGTCCTGCTGCAATTGCTGGCTGATCTTTACTTCCAGCGCGTGAGTGGTAGGTACAAACCCGGCCCGTTCCAGCGGTCGTGCCGGCGCTGATTGCTGCGGCAGTTCCAGGGGGGCGGTCTTTTCAAACAAACAGGCAAAGAACCCTGCTGTACCCAGGCGGTGCGGCCACAAACGCAGACTGTCGGCCACGTCTGGCAAATACTGCTGGTCACCATTCTGGGTGATCCCCACTGCAAAAGCAGGGAGTTTCCCGGCTACATTCACAATGCGTACGCTCTTGCCGAACTTGCGCAATACGGCATCCACCACCCCTTCGTCTTCTTCAGGCAGCAGTGTACAGGTGGAATACACCACCTGGCCGCCCACCTTGACGGCCTGCAAAGCGCTGGTGAGCAATGCGGTCTGGCGTTTGGCCAGGCTAAAGCTTTCCTTCTCTGTCACCGGACGGGTATCGTGCGACTCACTGGTGCGCAGTCCCTGCATGCTGCACGGAGCATCAATGAGGGCGCGGTCGAACACCTCAGTAAACCAGCCACCCAGTTTTTCACCGGGGAACTGGCAGATGGCTGAGTTGACCGCGCCCCAATTTTGCAGCACCACCCGCAAAGCCGGGATGCGCCCGGCGCTGGAATCGTTGGCCAGCACGAAACCTTTATCTTGCCCTCGGGCAATGAGATGGGTGGTCTTGCCACCGGGGCTGGCTGCCAGATCCAGGGTGAGACCTGCGTCGTCTGCAGCAAAGTCAAACAACTCCACCGGAACCATCGAGGCGGCTTCTTGAATGTAGTAGTGTCCCAGCTTATGTTCTGCGGTCTGGCTCACAGCAGTTGAGGCAGCGTCCTCCACCCGATACCCCTCAGGGCAAAATGGCAAGGGGCTGACCTGCCAGCCATACCTGGCCTGCAGCCGCTGGATCAGATCTGGCGCCGCTTTGAGCGGGTTGATGCGCAAGGTGGGTGCCAGAGGTTTACGCACTTCTTCCAATAACAAACCAAATTCTTGCGTGGAGAGCATGGGCTCAAAGCGCTGCAAGGATTCCTGTAAGAATTGTTCAGGATCCAGATTCTGAGATTGTTTCTTTAGTTTACGCTTCATGAGCCCTTCTCAATGCAAAAGACCAATTCGTTTTCAAATTCCAGCTCCACCACCTGCCAGTTCAAACCGGCGATTGTATCGTACACCAGGCGGCGATGCTGCTCCAGCTTGTCGTGCCTGCCTGTCAGGCTGACCGTGGGCAGAGATACCAGCAAATGACGGGCGTGGATATTTTGCCAAAAAGCCCTGTTGCATCCCTTCTGGCGGATCTCAAAGCGGTGCGCCTCTTTAAAGAAGAAGGCAACGTCTGCCTTGATCGTCGGCGGCTCTACCAAGATATCCTGTCGGATGGCCAGTTCAGGTAGGTGATTCAACCTGAACAAGCCGTTGATGGCTGCCAGGCGCGGCTGATGCAGATCAAAGGCATAATATTGTACATCCGCGGGCAGGTTCATCCACGGCAGGGCGAAGGGGTTCAGCGCACAGGCCAGATCGAGGATCACTTTGGGTCTGCCGGTATGCTCAAAAATGCGGCGGTAGAAATCGTCCAGAATGGACAGCCGTTCTTTGGTGGAGGCATGGGCTGCAAGGATCTGACTGCACACAGCCTTGACTTCTTTCGGGTCACTGCTCAGATACGCCTGGCTCAGATCAACCAGACAAGCATCATAATCGGGGTCACCCAGGTAGGTGGCCATGATGTTATGCAGCTTTTCGCGCACGATCTGTTCCACCTCGCGCGGGTTCTGGCTGTGGGCGAGTGCCTGATGGGTGAGATCGCTCAGCGTTTCAAGCGGAATGTTCAGATCGCGATACTTGCGTGAACTTAACAAATGCTCCGCAAGCTCCTTTGCATAGGAGACTTCTTCAAAGACAAGCGGTTTATTCTTGGACATGCTTACTTTCTCACCAGAAATGCCAGTTCCCCGGGAAATTCAAAGCGGGTCACCTGCCAGTTCTTGCCGACCATCAATTCATTGAAATGGGCTTCGTAGTTCTGCACCATGCCTTTGGAACGCCCTCCCAGGCTGCGCGAGGGGAAGGAAACCAAGATATTGGCGGCATTGATGCCTTCCAGCAATCGCTGACCAGCGCTCTTGTCGACTTGTTCCAGGCAGGGAATGGTTTTGAGCAGGAAGGCCACCTGTACCTGGTGCGGCGGAATTTGCCGCGTCAGGTCGCACAGGCTGGCTTTACCCTGAATGCCAAAATGGCTAAAGAACAGGTTCAGGTAGTCCACCATATCCGCGTAAATATCCACGGCCAAGTAGGAGCAACCTTGCGCAAGCGGCATTGAACCAATGTTCAATGGGTTCAGCCCACTGGCCAGATCCAGCACAGATTCAACGGGGCCGAGTGCCGCCAGCGTTTCTTTGAAGAAGGTAGATGCGATTGATTCGCGTTCCTGGGTGGAGGCATGCATACGGCGGTTGGCGGCCAGGAATGTCTGCACTGCCGGATCGTTGATTTCGCTGGGCAGGTCTGCCAACTTTGCCTTCCAACGGGCATACGGAATGGGCACTTCCTGGTAAGCAGAACCCACCTGATGCAGCTTGTTGCGGGTGGATTTGACGGCTTCTTTGAGGGAGCCGCGCTTGCCCAGTTCTGCTCGCCCAATGGCAGTGACCAATTCAACATCAATCGCCGCATATTTATCGCTGGCGCGTACCTGCTGCACCAGTTCTTGTAATGCAGCTTCGGTTTCTGCCGTCATGCCGCCCTCGATTGGATACGTTGACACAGTTGTGACATAAAGCGCAAATTGTGCAATGTAGCCAGACGCATGAAGAGGGAATCTCCCATCTTAAAAAGATGGTGCAAATAACCGGCAGAATAATGCTTGCAAACGGGGCAATCACAATACTCAGAAAGCGGTCCACCATCGTGGATGTAAGGCTCATCGTTGATATAGCGGTACTTGAGCCAATTGCCTGTCAAACCCGCCTGTGGGTCGTCTGGAGCGGTTGCAAAGGTATACAAACGGCCGTGACGGGCATCGCGGGTGGGCATGGCGCAATCAAAAATGTCGTAGCCCAGGTCAAAGCAAGCCAGCACATTTTGCGGGTGACCAATCCCCAGGGCGTGCATTGGATATTCAGCCGGGATGATCTGCCGGGTATACGAAATAATGTCGGTCAGCAGGTTGTTGTCTTTATCCAGCGGCCAGCCGCCAAAGCCGTAACCATCAAAGCCGATCTCCAACAAAGCCTCAGCACATTGCAGACGCAGATCTTTATAACCGCCGCCCTGCACCACCGCGTAGATGCGCGGACGGGAGGCTTCGTCCATCTTTTTCTGGTCCATCAGGCGCAGGTATTCTTTTTTACATTTCTTCGCCCATTGGATGGTGCGCTCCACCGAGATCTTTTGCTCAGCCTCGCCCTCATCCACGTGGGTGCAATCATCCAGGCAGATGACCACATCGCTGCCAAAACCGATCTGTAACTGGATGGATTTTTCAGGGGTCAACTGATAGGTGCGGTTGCTGCCTTCGGGTTTGAAGTTGATACCTTTCTCGTGCAGAGTACCAAATTTGGGGTTCTGGCGGATGAGCGAATAGGCCTGAAAACCGCCTGAATCGGTGACAATGGTGCGCTTCCAGCCGCTCATGCGGTGCAAGCCGCCCAAAGACTGAATGGTGGAGGAACCGGGTTTGAGCATGAGGTGAAAGGTGTTCATCACCACTGCCTCGATCCCCACCCCCTCCAGGTCCTGGGAATCAACGGATCGAACTACGCCAAAAGTGGCATCAGGCAAAAAGATGGGCGAAGGAAAAGTACCCTGAGACAACGTCAAAGATCGTGTGCTCATTTGCGTTTCACCATGACGGCCACCCATTTTTCGTTTAGCGAGGTCATTCTCGCTGCCTGCCAATTGGTTCGGTTCAAATAGATCTTCAAGTATTCACGGTCCAATTCTGATACGCCGCTGCGGTTTTTACGCGGGTAAGCCAGCCAAAACAGGCTGCCCTCACGCAAAGAACCGAGCAAGCGTTCGATTTCCTGGTTAAGCGAGTTCTGATCTTGAACAAACGTCAGCACCACATCCGCCGCTTCCACCTCTGTAATGATCCTTGCAAAAGTGGGCAGAGGAGACATCGAATCTGCGAAGCCTTCAGGAGCATTGAGCAGGCACAAACTACGCCCGGCCTTGAGTAAAAGTTTTTCGCTGATTGTTTTTTCTACCATGTCTGTATTCTCAAACTTATTATAAATGAGACAAAGGGCAAAAACACCTGATAATCAAATTTTGAGGTGATTAATTCTGATAAATCATATACAAATTACAGAAGGGTCGATGCTTACTTGCGAGTATAATTCCGTTGCCAGGGGAAAAATTGCCCTGTGCCAAAATATTGGATAAATTGGAACCTGACTTGTTTTTTCAAATTGAAAACCTGACCTTTAAGCATCCGGGTGCTGCTGATAGTGCCGCGCCTGCGCTTTCTGAAATCACCCTCCAAATACGCGAAGGCGAATGGGTGGCGCTGGTTGGCGCCAATGGCTCAGGCAAGACCACCCTGGCCAGACATCTCAACGGTCTGTTCACCCCCAGCGCCGGGAAAGTTCTGGTGCAGGACCTGGATATCGCCGACCGGCGCAACTTGCCCAGGATCAGGGCTTTGGTGGGCATGGTCTTCCAATCCCCAGAAGATCAGATCGTTTCCTCGCTGGCACTTGAAGACACAGCCTTTGGCCCGGAAAACCTGGCCATTCCCGCTGATGAGATCCACAAACGCATAGAAGAATCGCTCAAGCGGGTGGGCATGTGGGAGCAGCGCGAACGCCCCCCACATCTGCTTTCCGCAGGACAGATTCAGCGGGTGGCACTGGCAGGGGTATTGGCCATGCAACCCCGCTGCATCATCTTTGATGAAACCACCGCCATGCTTGACCCAATCGGCAAGCGCGACGTTCTGGAACAAATGCGCGAACTGCACACCAAAGGCATCACCGTGGTGATGATCACTCACTCCATGGAAGAAGTGGCCTATGCCGGCCGGGCTGTTCTGTTAAAGGAGGGCCATCTGCAGTTTGATGGCACACCTGCTGAACTGTTTACCCGCCCAGATCTGCTGGCCGCCTGCCACCTGGAACCTCCGCCTGCCGTACTGGCCGGCGAATTGCTCCAACGCACCTTCAGCGGTTCCACTTTCAATGCGTTGACGGTGACCAACTTACTTAGCATGTTGCCGCCGAACCCTAATGGCCGATCAGATTTTGCCTCCAAAAACAGGAATACCAGCGTATGCCCGGAGACCATGATCCAGGTGGAAGGTCTGGAACACATATACATGTCTGGTACCCCTCTCGCACACCTGGCCATTGAGAACATCTCCTTTTCCACTCACAAGGGTTGTGCTCACGGGTTGGTTGGGGCTACCGGGTCAGGAAAATCGACCCTGCTCCAGCACTTCAACGGGTTGTATCTGCCGCAAAAAGGCAATGTGACGGTTGGACCCTATTTGCTCAACGACCCAAAAGTAGATCTGCGAGCGCTGCGCCGCTTTGCTGGATTGGTGTTCCAAAACCCTGAAGCCTACTTTTTTGAACAGTACGTGGGCGACGAGATCGCCTACGGTCCCAAACTGCTGCATGGTCGGGATGGTTTGCGCGAACGTGTGAGCCGGGCCATGGGTTGGGTAGGGCTGGATTTCGAGAAGTTCAAAGACCGCTTCACTTCTACTCTCAGCGGCGGCGAGAAACGCAAGGTGGCCCTGGCCAGCGCTTTGGCCATGGAACCAGGCTTACTGATCCTGGATGAACCCACTGCAGGGTTGGACCCCTTCTCCCGCAACAGTCTGTTAAAGACGCTCAAACAATTACAGGGCCACGGCATGGAGATCATGCTCTCTTCGCATAACATGGAAGATATAGCTGCTCTCACCAGTCAAATGACCGTTCTTTCCCATGGGAAGAGCCTGCAAACAGGTGCTTCTGCTGCATTGTTTGCCGATGCCGCTCTGCTCAGCCAGGCAGGGCTAATTGCCCCGGCAGCGGTACGAGTGGCGCAGAGACTGCGCGAGTTAGGTTGGCCGGTGGATGACTCCGTGCTCACCCTGGCACAATTGGATGCAGCGTTACAAGCGCTCCAGACTGCGAGTCCGGCATGAGCCAGTTTGAATTTTTGCCGCTGGTAACCATTGGCCAATATTTGCCTACCGGGTCGGTTCTACACCGCCTGGATGCTCGCATCCGCGTGGTCATCTTCAGCGGGCTTTTGTTGGCACTCACTTTCACCCCTTCCCTGCGTGGATTGATCCTGGGCTTGGCCTTTTTACTGTTGGGTTTATTTGCAGCTCGCATCCCCATCCGCTATGCCCTCAAAGGGTTGCTGCCGCCTTTGCCCTTTATGCTCTTCATCGTGATCCTACAGGTACTCTTTTTCTCAGCCCAGGTCAACACCGTCACCTACTTCGCCTGGGGACCCATTCACATCACCCTGGCTGGACTGTGGGCGGCGTTGCAACTACTACTTAGGTTTGTTGCTCTAATCTTGTGTCTAAGCCTGGCCAGTTTCTGCACTTCCACTTCGGAACTCATCACTGGCTTGGACAGATTGCTCAGTCCCCTCAACCGCATGGGTATTCAAACCATGGATTTTGTCATGACCATTCAGGTTGCCATCCGCTTTTTACCCCTCTTAGCCCAGTCGGCAGAACGGATCGCCAAGGCACAAGCCTCACGTGGAGCAGAATGGGGTGTGCGCGGTGGCGGCATTTTCAAACAGGCCAAACAAATGCTGCCCCTGATCGTGCCGCTCATCCTCACCAGCCTGCGCCGGGCAGAGATGCTGGCCCTGGCCATGGATGCGCGCGCTTATGGCCTGCAAAAGGAACGCACCAACCTGTATCGGTTAACCTTCACCCGCAGTGATGCGCTGTTTCTCCTGCTTGGGCTCAGCGCCATCTGCCTCATCATTCTCTTGTAATTGAAGTGGAAATTAAACAAAAAACCCCTTTTCAGGGGTTTGCTTGAGCGGGCGATGGGACTCGAACCCACGACCTTCTCCTTGGCAAGGAGACATTCTACCAACTGAACCACGCCCGCAGGCTTACTCACAAGCAAGAGCGATTCTACACGATAAACATGCAGTCGTCAACCCTTTTCCTTTCAATTTTCCCGAATTCATTCTAAGCATGGAACCCTGGCAGGGTTACCGGTAATTTTCCGACAAATGGGATCTTACCAAACAGAGCCCTGGCGGTTGCCCGCATGGACGGCTGCAAGATGCTGTAGGTACAAACGTAAGAATCTACCTGCGGGAAGGCGCTCAGGTCATATGGTAAGCGCATGGCCACAACCACAAGACGTTTGCCACTGGCATGCAGCGCATTGACCAGGGCCATCTGCCCGGGTGAATTAACGGCGTTGATGGTGCCCAGTATGACCACATCTGCATCCACCGTGTTTTTTAGCAGATCTTCGACCATTTCTTGCGGCGGGTCAAGCGGGATGAGATATTCGGTTGT
>CAZWKK010000059.1:4984-9378 GCA_964634855.1 uncultured Anaerolinea sp. | reverse complement strand
AAGAAAGGCTTGAAGGCCGACCTGGCAACTTTGGTCAAGATCGCTCCGTTGATCAAGGAGCGCATCGCCACCCTGGATGATGCCCCTGAGATCGCAGGCTTCTTCTTCCATGAGACAGTTGACCCCAAGGTGGAAGAGTTGGTTGGCAAGAATATGACGGCTCAGGAAAGCGCTGCAGCTACTCAGAAAGTTCTGGAGATGATGCAATCCATCAATAGTATGGACGTTAATACTATTGAACCTCCACTGCGAGAGCTAGTGGAGGGGATGGGCTACACCGTTGGCCAGGTTTTCGGCATTTTACGAGTAGCGGTGACTGGTCAAAGAGTTAGCCCTCCGTTATTCGAGAGCATGGAGATCATTGGGCGAGACAAGGTTCTCAACAGGATCAAAAAAGCCATAGAGCTTTGACAAAGATAATCCTTTGAACCCCAGTGAAACAAACTGGGGTTCTTTTTTAATCATATTAATGCAATCTGTTGTAAAATAGTCAGAATTTGGAGGTTCAGGATGGAAAACTTGGCGTTTCGAGGCATGGATGGCAAAGTAGTTTTGTGGTTGCAGGACCGCATTTGTGACTCACCGGAAGAACTTCTCTCCAGTGATCCGTTTCATCGAGTTCTCAACCAATTTATTCTCAATTTGCAGCGACGGAATTCCAGCCTGTTAACAATTTTCCATTCAACTCCAGTCACCCCTGAAGAGTTCAATACTTTAAATGAGACGCTCATTTATCTGACCCGTCTGCCTGCCAACCTGGTGGAAAAAGTTGTGGAGGGCTCGGATAAGTATTTTGAGGACCGCGAGAAATTCAACAGCTTCATTGAGCAGTTGTACAACTACTGGCGGCATTTTCAACGCTTGATCATCAGTGAATCAAAATCTGAAGAATATACCGCGCGACCCTACCGCACGTTCAATCGAACCATTGAGCATCTGACCACACTGATCCGCAATACATATCGTGACATTCAGTCCAATATCACGGGTGAGTACCCGCGCATCTACCGTCAGGTGAGCGCAGGTGCCGAGATTGCTGCCATCACCGAAAAGATGCCTTTGGACATGCAGATCGATCTGCGCAAGGTGGTGGAGAAGATCTCTGTGATCCGCCAGGTACTTATCTACCCTCCGCTGATCTTTAATACGAGTTCCAACAAACGGGTGGGCTTTTTTGAGCGGGTAACGAAGAACCCATTCACCAATTTCAAACTGGATACCAATGACTGGTTATGCTATCCAGCCAAGATTGGTGATCTGTTGGTGATGGTTTACTTCACCCTGGAGCAGTTTGAGGTGAATTTTGCCATGGCTAACCTGTTTGAGTTGGCCAATGACGCTGATCTGAAGAAGCGCCCCGACGCCGTGATGTTCTTTGGCGTTCCGCTTGACCAGCTTGATCCCAAATATCATCACAAGACCTACTTCTTTGATGATGATGAGACCGGTGCGCTGGTAGGCATTGTGCCGGCTGGTGATGAGATGGGCTATTTTGGCTATATCAAAAAGATGGCCCTTACGTTACACAACATTCGCATGATGAAGCGTGGACGCATGCCCTACCACGGCGCCATGTTCCAGTTGAAATTGCGCAATAAGGGGCATTACACCTTCCTCATTATGGGTGATACCGGTGCGGGTAAATCAGAAACACTGGAAGCCATGCGTCAGATGGGCGGCGATGAAATTGAGGATATTGCAATCATCGCTGATGATATGGGCTCTCTGCAGATCATGGAAAACGGCGAAGTGTTGGGCTTTGGAACCGAGACAGGCGCCTTTGTACGCCTGGATGATCTGCAGCCGGGCTATGCCTTCGGACAGATCGATCGCGCCATCATCATGAACGTTGACCAGGTCAATGCCCGGGTGGTCTTACCCGTGACAACCTTTGAAAAGATCAACCGCGGCACCAGGGTGGACTTTGTGCTCTATGCCAACAACTACGACAAAGTGGACGATGCCCATCCGGTTATCGGGCGCTTCGAATCAAAGGAAGAAGCGATCCCGGTCTTCCGTGATGGCAAGGTGATGAGCAAAGGTACCACCAATACATCCGGTCTGGTGGGTACATACTTTGCCAATGTCTTTGGCCCGCAACAATACCCGGATGTTTACGATAAACTGGCTGATAAATATTTTGGCCAGATGTTTAAGAATGGTGTGTATATCGGACAATTGCGTACACAACTGGGCGTGCCCGGCATGGAGCGCGGTGGCCCTGAATTCGCCGCCAAAGAGATCTTGAAATTCCTCAAAGAGTTGTAATAACCAAGATCGGCTGAGTGAAAATCTCAGCCGGTTTTTTATCGTTGATTATGCTAAATGGCAGGGGATCATTGATCACAGATATTTATTCAGTTTCTGTGCGATGGTCAGAAACTCGCTGGCAAGAAGAACGGATGTGGTATCCTCCCGGCATTGAAAACGGAAGTACAGGCACCGCATGAGGTTTTTGCTGTTCACTCGGGCACTAAACTGCGCATGACTGCGAGGCTGTTCGAGACAGGCTAATAATTGGCGAGACCATTCGATGATCTCATTTGCTGTTAATTTGCCTGTTTGAATGGCCGAACAGACCAGGGTGGATATGCGTTCATCTTCTTCATCACAAAATGGGGACCCACCATTCCAGAGAACGGGAATGAGGGCAGCCAATGCTTCTTTCTGCCCGGCGGCATCAATTTCATGGCATTGAACCAGCTCGTCGAGGGCATCGGCTGAATGGGCTGCCGCATGTGCCCAGCCGTGATCAGCAGTGTAGCCGCGCCAGTCTTTTTCTTGAGCCAGGTATGCCAATAAGGCTACTTTGGTATTGATTACTTCATCCTGACTAAGGAAACCTTGCTTCCGATGTTGGTAGAGCAAGAGAGCAATTGTAAGTGCAGAAAATGACCGGGTAAAAATGCTGAAGTCCCCGCTTTGGCCAATCTGATAAAAGAGGTGCTTTTCGTTCAGGCATTGATCCAACAACCATGTCAGATCGGTAGGGGTCAGAAACCCTTCTTTGGTTACCCAATTGGCCAGGGTGGAATAGATGAGGTCATCGCGTAATTCAGGGTCGGGATCGCCCAGAAAATTAACTATCGCAGGTAAGTAATCAGTGGCTTTAAGGCCCTCTGGTGTCTGATAAGAGTTTTCCTGAATTGTGCGTAACGCCAGTAGCAGGGTTTCTCGAGTATTGGGAGTTAGTTCTTTTGTCATTTGTAGAATCCTCGGGCACCGGTCATTAACAAAGAAAAGATCATTTCAGAGAGTTTATCCGTCTCGTCTGTACACCCATCCGTGACCCATTTATACACAATGCTTTCGACCCCTGCGATGGCATACAGTTCCAGATACTTCATCACCCTTGGATCGAGATGGTTTTCATCGCTTAATTCTTCGATCAACTTCTCCTGCCCCAAATACATCAGTTCATTTTGGAAGGAAGCGTCTCCATTGCCGCTGAGAAGTACTTTAAACAAGGCCGCGTTGGCCTTTACGTAATCCAACATGTGGGTGAATTGCGTGATGCCGTATCCTGTTTTCTCAGTAAAGCTGATGGGAACGACATGTTCTTTGATATCGGTAATGACCTCTTTTTCGATCTTCGTGAGCAGATCATACTGGTCTTGATAGTGAGCGTAAAAGGTGCTGCGGTTGATATCGGCCGCTTCACAGATCATTTTTACCGAGACCTTGGAGATGGGGTACTCCTGCATCAGTTCCACCAGGCTTTCTTTGATGGCCAACTTGGTGATGCGGATGCGTCTATCTTCTTTTGAAATGTTCATGAGCACTCTCTAATGTGGAGAAATTGTCGATTTCCAACGGATGGCAAGAAAAATGTTGTTTAAATAACAGATGTTAGGACTTTGATGGTTGCCAGCCGATATTGCGTTCATTATAATTCAGCCTTGTAAGTAATGCAACATATTATTAAATAAACAACATAGTGTTTGATAATTTGGCTTTTTTCAATTATCAATTACAGGAGCCATTTTGGCATACATCGAATTTATCAGTATTGTGAAAGAGTACAACACAGAAGGAACTTCCATTCGAGCTCTCAATGGAGCTTCCTTTGGCATCGAACAGGGAGAACTGGCCGTCATTTTGGGGGCGTCTGGCGCAGGCAAGACCACGGCATTAAACATTCTGGGTGGCATGGACACTGCCACTTCTGGCGATGTGCTGGTGGATGGCGAAAACGTCGGCGGGTACGATCACAGGCAGTTGGTCAGTTATCGGCGCAAGGGAGTGGGCTTTGTCTTCCAGTTTTACAACCTGGTTCCCAACCTGACAGCTTTAGAAAACGTCGAACTGGCTGCACAGATCTGTGACGATGCCTTGAGTGCCAGCGAAATGTTGGCAAAGGTAGGACTCTCTGAGCGTATGAACAACTTCCCGGC
>CAZWKK010000059.1:0-4884 GCA_964634855.1 uncultured Anaerolinea sp. | reverse complement strand
AGCGGACAGGTGGTGAGCGTTACCTGGAACCCAAGTCCCAAACCGATCAGCGAAATTGAATGGTAATAGAGGCATGAAAACAGCATTTGGCAAGAGCATTTTTCGCAGTATTACTGAAAGCAAGAAGCGATTTTTTTCGATTGTCATGATCACCGCATTGGGGGTGACCATGCTGATCGGTATTTATGCTGCCTGCCAGGACATGTACCTTTCTGCGGATCGATTTTACGATGGGCAATCTCTTTTTGACGTGCGGGTTGTTTCAACCCTGGGCCTGACGGAAAAAGATGTGCAAGCTTTACGCGAGGTCAAGGGGGTGGTCAAGGCCGAGGGCGGTTATTCTGATACGGTGCACGTCTCAGTGGCAGGTGCACAAAAGGTGGTGGAACTTTCGGCCTTAAGCAAAGAAGGGCTAAACATGCCCTATGTTGTGAGTGGGCGATTACCGCAAGCCAGCGGAGAGGTGGCCGTCACACAAAAATTCCTCAAGGACTCGGGCGCATCTATTGGCGATCTGGTGACGATCCTAGATGGGGTCAAGGTTAATAAGCAAGATGCGGATCTGAGCGAATTGGAACCCGGACTGCACGTCTGGGAACTGCAAGGCAGCCCAGAGCGCATCACCCAACCAGTTGAAGAGGACTCTACCAAGGTCAACTGGGATACGAATGTAGATACTGATACTGCCGCAACATCGAGCGATATGATCACACGCGCCGCCTTCACGATCACCGGCGTGATCATTGACCCCATGAATACCAGCAATGATGATGATAGTAAGTCTTTTCGCGCTACCACCAACACAGATTATTACTTTTACATCTCACCAGATGATGTTGAAAGCGATGTTTTTACTGTCGTTTATCTGCAATTGGATGGCTTACAGGATCTGAGTGGTTATTCAAGTGAATATAGCCATAACGTTCAATTGGTGGTGGATGAGATCGAGCAGACCATTCGCCAGGAACGAGAGGCTGCCCGTTATGCAGAAGTTAAGGCTGACGGGAATAAAAAACTGGCTGATGCTGCTCTGACCATGAAAGAGAAGTTTGCAGAGGCAGACGGCAAGTTCGCAGATGCCTGGCAAAAAGTGAAAGACGGAAAGCAAGAGTTGGCCGATGGCATTGTAGAGCTTACAGATAAACAAGCTGATGCCAGGCAAAAGTTTAAAGACGCAAGAGAAGAGATTCGCACCAACAAAGCCGATCTGGAAGACGCTGAAAGACAATTGGCCAATGGCGAAGCGGAATTAAACAGCAATGCCAGGAAGATCAAAGAAGCCAAAGCTCAACTGGCTGAACAACGATTGCAGGCTGAGGCGTCTTTTGCACAAGCTGAGACTGCGTTTGCCCAACACCAAACTGAACTTGACGGGGGTTTTGCCGCGTTGAACCCCGGCGTAGACGGCCTCAAATCTGCATTTGGCAGCGCCTGGCCAGCGGATACCTGGAACGATTTGGTGAACGCTGCCGCTGACAAAACCTACTCAATGATCATGGCGGATCCCTCCGCGGATGTGGATGCATCAGCAGTGGCAGGGGCTACCGGCGCAGAACAATCTGCGCTGGCGGACAGCATTGGCGCCATTGGTGATGCGACGCTGAGCTCCATGACGGGTTCGGTCATTCAGGCCGGGCTCAACCTGGGCATTCTCAATGGTTCACAGCGTGCCTTGAATGACCAGAAAGCAGAATTTGAAGCACAAAAAGCCGCTGTTTTACAGCAACTGGATGCAGCCGCAGCTCAATTGGCTGCCGGCGAAGCGAAAATCAAAGTGGGGCGGATGCAGCTGGGCGAGAACAAACAAAAGGTGGCTGATGGCTGGATTGATCTGTATAAGGGGCAAGCAGAGCTGGACCAAAAAGAAGCAGATGCAGAGAAAGAATTCGCTGATGCCTGGCAGGAGATAGCGGATAAGAAGATCGAGCTAGCTGATGGCGAAACGGAGTTAAGGCAGAACGAACTGAAGTATTTGAACAAGAAGGTGGAAGCTCGCATCAAGCTGGCAGATACCAGGCGTGATCTGGCGGATGTAAAGCCCACCACCTGGTATGTGCAAGATCGCTCAGCGTTGGATAGTTATTCCAGCATGAAGAACGAAATGTCTTCCATCGAATCACTGGGCAAACTTTTTCCGATCATCTTCCTGTCTGTGGCCATCCTCATCAGTCTTACCACCATGACGCGTATGGTAGACGAAGAACGCGGCCTCATCGGTACCTACAAAGCGCTTGGCTTGAGCGATTGGGCCATCTACCAGAAATATCTGCTTTATGCCTTATTGGCAAGTGTGCTGGGCAGTGTGCTGGGGAATGTATTTGGTTTCATCTTCCTGCCAAAGTTTTTAATGTCTATTTTGCAGACCCTCTACACCATCCCGTATTCTGAGATCCACTATTATGTCTTCTATGGTGTAGGCAGTTCTGCTTTGTTTGTTGTGGGCATTGTGGGTGCCACCGCATTGGCCTGCCATTCTGTCTTGCGCCAAATGCCAGCAACCTTGCTGCGTCCCAAGGCACCGCGGCCTGGATCGCGGGTACTGCTGGAACGCATTCCATTCATTTGGGATCGGTTGAGCTTTTTAAACAAGGTCACAGCCCGCAACCTGTTCCGCTACACGCGCCGGCTCATCATGACGGTAGCCGGCATCATGGGTTGTACCGTGCTGCTGCTCATTGGCTTTAGTATCAACGACACGGTCACACAGATGGTACCGAACCAGTACCAAAAGATCTACCGCTATGATATGCTGCTGGTCAATGACGATAATGAAAAGATGACCGCCTTTTTGCAGGGTCAGGCGGGTGTTCAGGACTATCTCAATACTCAGATGGAAACCGTCAAGGTGATCAATGCCGTGGGTGAAGATGAAAGCATGCAGATGGTGGTTGTACCGACCGGTGCCGATTTAAGCGACTTTGTGCTTACGCCAAATAGCAATGGAGAGCAGGTTCCGCTTGGTGACAACGGCATTTTGATCACCCAGAATGCCGCCGATCTGCTTGACCTTAAAGATGGGGACACCCTCTCTTTGCAGAATAATGATCTGGAAGAGCAAAAGGTGACCGTTGCTGCTGTGGTGGAGAACTTCCTGGGCAACAACGTTTATGTTTCGCAGAAACAATACGAAGCGCTGTTTGGTGATTTCAAGCCGAATGCGGCTTTTGTTCATCTGAACCCGCTCGTGAAGGATGCCAAAGCGTTCACTACGCAGGTGAGGGAACAATCTTTTGTGCTCAGTGCCATCAGCACAGAGGCATTGCGTGACAGCTTCACGCAGAATTTTGCATTGCTGAACGCGGCGGTGCTCCTGTTCATCACTTTGGCAGCAGGGTTGGCCTTCCTCGTTTTGTTCACCCTCTCCAACACCAATATTTCCGAGCGAGTGCGCGAGCTGGCAACTATCAAGGTACTTGGCTTCTTTGACAACGAGGTCCATTCTTACGTGAACAAAGAAATGATCTTGCTTACCCTGATCGGGGTGGCGATCGGTCTGCCAGCTGGACGGTTTGTGAGTGAAATGGTAGTAGCTGCCCTCAAATTCCCATCAGTTAATTTTGTTTTGACCATTCATCCCATCAGCTATGTTATTTCAGCCGTCATCTCCATCGCCTTTGCCATCCTGGTAGGCCTATTCACAAACCGCACGCTGGATCAGATCAATATGGTGGAAGCGCTCAAGAGCGTGGAATAAAATGTAGTTTGATTACAAAGTACAACCCCGGAGAAAAAATTCCGGGGTTGGTTAATTAATTCGAAAACACATTTCTACTTGGTAAGAAAAATTCGGCTAATTATTGGCTCCCCAACGATAACAGGCCTCGATGGCATGATCCAGGACAACTGCCTGGCGGATTTTGGGAGTAAAGACCACATCATGTTTGTGGCAGTAATACAGATCGTCCCACTGGGCTTTGGCTTTTAGATAGACATTCAACTCGTTGTTGTATATACCCATGGCGGTGTCGAATTTCTCATTGGTTCCACTTATGTTGTTAGCGAGGGCAGTGCCTAAAGCTGCGAGCCCTCCACCGAGGATGCTTGCCAGAAGGATAAAGATGAAGCAGCCCAGGAAGCCGCTGCCAATCCCATCAAAAAGATCTCCGTATGGTTCAATGTTCCACAAAATAGCGATGGTTATGACAACACCCAGTATGCCGCTTGCCCAGCCCCAGCATCCAGGCGCCTCAAATTGACTTTGGGTGGGTTTTTGGGGAGGATCCGGTAAGGTCAGCTTTTGAGCCAAAACGGTCTGACTTTTGTTGTAAGAATTGATCGTATTGGATGTGTAAGAGTTGGCGATCTTTTCACCGGTGGCTTCTGAATACACCCGGCCGGAGCCACTGCTGGTGCTTGATCCGCGTGATTCATGCGTGCCTCCGCCAACGATGGCAGAGACTTTTTGTACCCCCGAGTCATTTCCGCAGAGGGGGCAATCAAAATCATGGGCAACGCCAGAAACCTGTACATCAATTTTGAGCGTGGGTTCGTCCGGTTTGGCACGTCCACATTGCGGGCAAAACTTGAAGGAATCACTGTAAGCAAAACCACACCCAGCGCAAGTCGGCATTCTTTTTTCCTCTGTTAATAAAAGATGAGAGTAAAACTTGGTTAATTTTACATGAATGGGAGGAAAATGCAATTGATTTGATACCGGATTTTTTACCTAAGGAAAAACGAAGACTGTGTTGAGTGGTTTTTTAGAGGAGGGAAGCAAATCACAATACACACCTGTGTACTCATAATACTTTAGGTGGAAGTATGTCATCGCGAGGAGGTGCACTTCCGACGAAGCGATCTCCGCGAGTTAGTGGTTGGTACCTTTTTTACTGAACATTAGTTTCGTGGGAGATCGCCACGCGCTCTGACGAGCGCTCGCGATGA
>CAZWKK010000058.1:0-9523 GCA_964634855.1 uncultured Anaerolinea sp. | reverse complement strand
AGCGGCCACACCAACCTGATGGATACGGAGCGCATCGGCGATTTTCTGGCCAACATGCGCCTGGCTGCCTTCTTTGGCGCTGATTTCATTGTCTCGTCCATTGGCGAAGCACACCTCAAAGACCAGGCCGTCGCCTCCAATGCCGAAGTGGCCCGCCACATCCGCGATCTGCTGCCCTATCTGGAGCAGTACGATCTGCAGTTGGTGTTGGAAAATCACGGCGAGCATTCCACCGGTCAGGTCATCAAGGAGATCGTCAACCTGGTGGGCTCCGAGCGCGTGCGCATCAACTTTGATACGGCCAACGGTATCTATTTTGCGGATGTGAACCCCACCCAGGACCTGCCCGCCTGCGTGGACAAGGTGGCTTACCTGCATGTGAAAGACAAGATCGGCGGCAAGGGCGAATGGAACTTCCCCGCCCTGGGTACCGGCAGCGTTGATTTTCCGCAATTGCTCAAGGTGTTGGACCAGGCCGGCAACAACAGCCCTTTCAGCATTGAGATCGAGTTCACCAAGGATGGCCCCAAAGACCTAGCCGAGGTCAACCAGGCCGTCAAAGAATCTGCCAGCTACCTCAAGAGCCTCGGGCTCGAGATCTAGCTCACCGGGAGAATGAACATGATCAAAATTGCGCTCGTGGGTACCGGCGGCATGGGTACTGTACATTACAGCAACTATCAGCATATTGACGGCGTCAAGGTCACCGCACTGGTGGGCATCACCGATCAGAGCAAAGACTGCTCCGCCCAGTGGGGCGTGCCGCTTTATGCCGATATTGAAGACATGGCCAAAGATCAACAGGTGGATGTGGTGGATATCTGCTCGCCCACCTTTTTACATAAAGAACACGTGATGCAGGCGCTAAAGCACGGCTTTCATGCCATCACTGAAAAACCGGTGGCTTTGCACCTGAAAGACGCTCATGAGATGTTTGACCTGGCAAAGAAACAGGGCAAACTGCTTTTTGTGGCCCAGGTGCTGCAATTTACCAAAGAGGTGGAAGTACTGCGCAGCCTGGTGAGGTCTGGCGAGTACGGCAAGCCGCTGGACGGCTATTTTGAGCGCCTGGCCGCCTGTCCGCGCTGGGTGCAGGGAGGTTGGCTGTTCGACAAAGACAAATCCGGTCTACTGCCCTTTGACCTGCACATCCATGATCTGGACGTCATCATCAGTCTGTTTGGCAAGCCGGAACAATTTAGCTTTACCAGTTGCGGCAACGCGGGAAAAAGCTACCAGGAGCACTACCGCTTTACCTACAACTACGCCGGCATGAACGTGGGCGCTGAAGCCGCCTGGTTCAACGCCGATTTTCCCTTCACCGCGCGTTGGCGCGTCTATTTTGAGAACGCCGTGGTGGTGAACGATGGTTCAACCGTCACAGCCTACCCGCTGGGCAAAACCCCGCGCGTTTTTGATACCAAAGAAGACCTGCTCATTCCCACAGGCATCAACCTGCCCCCGACCGGCATGTTCCACCGCGAGCTCAGCCACTTTATGCAGTGCATCCGCGAAGGAAAACCCTCGCCGCTGGTAAGCCAGGAACAGGTGCTTACCGTTATCGGCTTGTTGGAGCAAATGAACGCAGCGGTCAGTTAACCTGGCAGAACAAGTTTTACGATCTGCGCAAGACCAACGAACATCCGATTCCCTTGGTAATTATCGTAATCAGAATCCAAAGTCCAATTAAAGGTTGACTTTGGATTCTTTTAATGCTAATATATTGGCAACGAGAAATGTAATCGATTACAGTAATCGTTTACACGACTTGTTACACAATTTTCAAATCAATACGAGTAACTTCAATACCGCTGTCCCATTCTTGTTCTGGAGTGAAGCATGGCTACCATGGCTGATGTCGCTCGCGAGGCTGGCGTTTCCGTCGCCACCGTCTCTCGCCTGCTCAACAATCAGGAAATTGTAAGCCCCGATACCGCTGCCCGCGTGTATGCAGCCATTGCTAAACTTAACTACGAGCCAAATTTACTGGCTCGTAATTTACGTAAGAACGAGAGCCGCGTCATCCTCATTCTTTCCCCAAACGTTACCAACCCCTATTACGCTCATATTCTCTCCGGCATCGGCGATACAGCCACCAAGTTGGGCTATAGTGCGCTCATCTTCAACACCGGTGATGATCAGGCACGCGAACGCGAAGCACTGGACATGCTTTCAAAGCGCCGCGCAGATGGGGCCATTCTCATGTCTTCCAACATCGGCTGCAACTGGCTGTTGGAATACTCTGAACAGTTCCCCGTTGTGCAATGCTCGGAGTACGACCCCACGGTAGATATTCCCCACGTCTCCATCGACAACTACAAGGCCACCCAAGACGCGTTGGAGTACCTGCTGGAATTGGGCCATAAACGCATTGCCATCATCAGCAGTGCCAACGAATACATCTCCACCAGCCTGCGCTTGCGTGGCTACCAAGATACCCTGCTCAAACACGGCATCACCCCCAACCCCGATTACATCAGCTACGCTTCCCGCGATTACTCATTCAAAAGCGGTAAGGCGAAAGCCAAAGAGCTGCTCAACATCACTCCACGCCCCACGGCCATTTTCTGCATTTCAGATACCCTGGCATTGGGCGCCATCACGGCCGCCAAAGAGCTTGGTCTCAACGTGCCGCAAGACGTCACCGTGGTCGGCTTTGACGATGTGGAGCACACCACCATGTTCCACCCCTACATCACCACCGTCGCCCAGCCCTGCTATGAACTGGGCATGCAGTCTGCCTATCTGCTCCATGACCAAATGACCCAAAAGAAGGCCATGCCAAGGCAGATGATCTTGAACCACCAGTTGATCGTACGCGAATCATCGTATGCGGTCCAAAAAGTGGATTAAACATCAGTACGAGCTGATGATTAGTCAAAAAAATTCTAGAAGGAGAGTTTAGAGATGAAGAAAGTACTCGTTGTCTTAGTTGCTGTAATGTTGGCCGCAATTTCCCTCATCGGATGCGCCCAGACAGCCACCCCGGCCGCGACTGAAGCCCCCACCGAAGCTGTCGCCACCGAAGCCCCCGTCGCCGCGAAATACAAGATCGGCATTTTGGCCCCCGCCGTGACCCACGGTTGGGTTGCCGCCGTTGCTTACAACGCCGAACAGCAGTGCAAAGAAATGGCCGACAAAGTCGACTACAAACTTTACACCTCCACCAATGCCGAAGAAATGACCAGCCAGCTGGATGACCTCATGACCTGGGGTGCTCAGGCTGTGGTTGCATTCCCCCAGTGGGAAGGCATGGAAGTTCCCATTCAGGCCGCCGTGGATAAGGGTGTTGTGGTCGTGAACTTCGACATCGCCATCAATGCCAACGGTGTTTATCGCGTCTCTGGCGATAACGAAGGCATGGGCGTCGAAGGCGCCAAATACATCGTCGGCAAGATCGGCACCGAAGGCACTGTTGTAATGCTCACCGTCCCGACCTCTGGCTCCGTTTCCGAACTGCGCAAGAAGGGTTTTGTTGATACCCTGGCCACCCTTGCCCCGAACATGAAAGTTCTGGAATATGCCACCAAATTCACCCGTGAAGACGGTCTGAAAGACATGGCTGACATCCTCACCGCCAATCCCCAGATCGATGCCGTGTACTCCATGGATGACGAGACCACCATTGGTGCTCTCCAGGCCATCCGCGAAGCCAACCGCACCGACATCAAGGTCATCACCGGTGGTGGTGGTATGCAGGAATACTTCAACATGATGCCGCAGAACACCGACATCTGGCTTGAATCTGCTACCTACAGCCCGGCCATGGTTAAAGAAGCTGTCAAAGAAGCTGTTGCCATCCTCAGTGGCGAAAAGGTCGAGCCCGTTGTCATCATCCCGACCAACATCGTCGATCGCGACAATTATCAGCAGTTCCTGGATGCCAACTCCCCCTACTAAACCGTTTTTCCAGGTTCATCTATAATTGTTTTGGCAAGCAAAGAGGCTATGGCGCTGCCATAGCCTCTTTTTGAAAAAAAGGATGGTAACTGTTTATGAATCTTGAAATGCGTGGCATCTGGAAGGCCTTCGACGCGAACGTCGTGCTTAAAGACGTGCAATTTTCGCTCAAAGCAGGTGAGATCTGTGCCCTGCTGGGTGAAAATGGTGCCGGAAAATCCACCCTGATGAACATTCTGGGAGGCGTTCTAAAAGCCGATGCAGGCGAGATCCTTTTGGACGAAACACCTGTCACATTCATCAATCCTGCCGAATCATTGGACGCAGGGATTGCCTTCATTCATCAGGAATTGAACCTGATCAATGACCTTACCATTTATGAGAACATGTTCATCGGCCGCGAGCTGACCAAGAAGAATCGCCTGCTCGATGCTGACCGGATGATCAAAGAAACCCAGGCAGTATTTGACCGTATGCACCTGGACCTGGACCCCTGCACCATGGTCCGCGATCTGGATGCCTCTTACAAACAAATCGTAGAAATTTCCCGCGCGTTGATGATGAACGCCTCGATCATAATCATGGATGAGCCTACCTCTTCCTTGACCGACCCTGAGATCGATCGCGTATTTGAAATGATGCGCGTTTTGCAAAGTCAGGGCGTTGGCATTGTCTTTATTTCGCACAAGCTCAAAGAAGTGATGCAGATCTGCACCCGTTACACCATTTTACGAGATGGCAAAATGGTGGCCGAAGGAAATGTTTCTGAAACAACCACCGATGAACTGGCTCACTTTATGGTGGGGCATGATATCCGTACCATGGCCTTACAGCGAGAACGAAAAACCGCCCATGAAGTGCTGCGGGTGGAACACCTCTCTGACAAAAAGAGTTTTCAAGACATTTGCTTTAGCGTAAAAGCGGGTGAAGTGCTGGGCATCACTGGTTTGCTGGGTGATGGCCGCAGCGAGCTTTTCCAATCCATCATCGGCGCTGGCAGCGAGTACAGCGGCCAGGTGCTCTTTGAAGGCAAGCCCATTCACATCCACAATACCACCCAGGCAGTCAATTCAGCCATCGGCTACCTGCCCCGTAACCGCAAAGAGAACGCCATCATCAAAGATATGAACATTCTGGAAAATGGCTCCATCGTCACCTGGCCCCGTTTTGCCAGATTTGGCTTTATAGACCGCAAAGAACAAAATCAAACCTTTGACGAACAGGTCAAAAGTTTACAGATCAAAATGGGTAACAAATCTGACTCCATCAACAGCCTTTCTGGTGGCAACCAGCAAAAAGTAGTGCTGGCCAAATGGCTGGCTGCCCAACCCAGACTGCTCATCCTGGATAACCCCACCCAGGGTGTGGATGTTGGTGCCAAAGAAGAGATCTACGATATCATCCTGAACCTGGCTGATGAGGGCGTTGCCATCATCGTGCTTTCCAGTGAAGCACAGGAGATCATCCGCGTTTGTGACCGCGCCCTGGTGATGTACCACGGCACTTTGCAGGGCGAAGTTTCTGGTGAGCGAATGAACGAGCATGACATCATGCGTCTGGCCACCGGAGCCAACTTAAACTAGGCAAGGAATAAATAATGAATAAATCTGAATCGGCCCAGAAACAAAATTTCTTCACGTCGTTTCGAACTCTATGGAGCACCCGCCCGCTGTTCAGTACCGGCATCTCCCTGGTGGTGATGATCATTCTGCAGACCCTGGCACTTGGGTTCAATTATGGCTCAGCCAACGAGTGGTTTGGCACCTGGTCACAAAACTGGATCAACATTCTGCGTAACAACGCCGGCATCGGCATCATTGCCCTGGGCATGACCTTTGTCATCATCTCCGGTGGTATTGATCTGGCCGTGGGTTCCACATTGGTAGCCATCGGCGCTGTGATGATGATGCTCATCGATACCGGACCTCTGGGAATTTTAGCGAACATGGGCATCACCGGCATCCCCGCCTATGCCATCGCCATTGTCCTGGGCATCATCCTGGGCTTTATTCTGGGTGAGATCACCGGTCTGCTGGTAACGCGCGGTAAGTTGCCACCATTTATTGCCACCCTGGGCACCATGAAGATCTTCCGCAGTGTTACCCAGCACTTTATGCAGGGATACACCCCTGTGGTGCCAAAAGACTTTTTACAGATCGCCAGCTTTAAGATCGGTGGACAACTGCTCATGCCCATCATCTACTGGATACTCTTTGCCATAGCCCTTCACATCATTTTTACCCGTACAACCTTTGGCCGCCAGGTCATCGCGGTGGGTTCCAATGAGCGCGCCAGCAAGCTATCTGGTATCAATGTAAACAAGGTAAAACGCTGGGTGTATGTGCTCATGGGCGTGCTGGTGAGCGTGGCCTCTGTCATTCAGGTATCCCGCATCGGCTCTATGGATTATGCCAACGCCGGCAGCGGCTACGAGATGGATGCCATCTCCGCGGTCATCGTGGGTGGCACCAGCATGGCAGGTGGTAAAGGTACCATTATTGGCACCTTATTTGGTACACTCATCATCGCGGTGATGAACAACCTGCTCAACCTGTTGGGCGTACCACCATTCTTGCGTGAAGCGTTCAAAGGCGTCATCGTCATCGGCGCGGTTCTACTGCAGAAAAAAGAATCTAATTCGTAAACCACCCAAATGGGTAGAAAGGCTTTATCGATATGTTCAATATAGGAATCATTGGATGCGGGAAGATCGCACAGGTCAGGCACATCCCTGAATACGCCGATAACCCCAATGTAAAACTGAGCGGGTATTTTGACCTCAATCAGGAACGGGCCGCTGAACTGGCCAAAAAGTACGGCGGTAAAGCCTACGCCACCTATCAGGACCTGCTGGCCGACAAAAGCATTGATGCTGTCAGCGTATGTACAGCCAACTCTTCTCACGCTGAGATCACCATTGCTGCTTTGAAAGCCGGAAAACACGTTCTATGCGAAAAACCCATGGCCACCACCTTGCCTGAGTGCGAGGCCATGGTCAAAACAGCCAAGGAGACCGGCAAGTTCCTTATGATCGGTCATAACCAGCGTCTGGCCAAAGCTCACGTGAAAGCTAAAGAACTGCTGAAAAGCGGCCTCATTGGCGAGATCGTTTCGTTCCGAACCACATTTGGTCACCCCGGCCCTGAGACCTGGAGTGTGGACCCTGGTAAGAACACCTGGTTCTTTGATAAGAACCGTGCCGCCATGGGCGCCATGGCCGACCTGGGCATTCATAAAACCGATCTCATTCACTTTCTCACCGATCAGACCATCATCGAGACCTCTGCCAAGCTGAGCACCATCGACAAACGTGACGCCAGCGGCGCTCTCATCGGCGTTGACGACAATGCCATCTGCCTTTACAAGCTCAGCGGCGGCGCCACCGGAACAATGACCGTCAGCTGGACGTATTATGGCGCAGAAGACAACAGCACCGTCCTTTACGGCACCAAAGGCATCATGCGCATCTATGATGACCCCACCTACTCCATCAAAGTCTTCACCCGCGAAGGGGAAACCATCCTCTTTGATATCGATAAGATCCAGACCAATGACAAGCAGACCAAATCAGGTGTGATCGACCTTTTTGTCGATTGCCTGGTCGATAACCATGAACCTGAAATCTCTGCTGCGGAAGTGCTCAAATCAATGCGCGTGGTTTTTGCCAGCATCGAATCTTCAGAAACAGGCCGCTCAGTTGCGGTAAATCAAGCCTAAAGAGGTAAATCATTATGAAAATCGGTTTTGTTAGCGCAATTTTAGACGGCTGGAATTTTGAAGAGACCATTGATGTTGCTGCAGAGATGGGATTCAAATGCGTAGAGGTGGCCTGCTGGCCGCGTGGTAAAGCCGAACGCCGCTATGCCGGCGTCAGCCACATTAATGTAGACGATCTGAGCGATGCCAAAGCGGCTGAGATCCTCAAGTATTGCAGCCAAAAGGGCGTGCAAATCTCTTCGCTGGCCTTTTACCCCAACCCCATGGATGCTGACCTGGAAAAACGGGCCGCCAACATTGAACACCTCAAAAAGGTCATTACCGCTTCTGCCAAACTGGGCGTCAACCTGGTGACCACCTTTGTGGGTCGCGACCAGCACAAAACGGTGGAAGAGAACATTGAGCTCTTCAAAACCATCTGGCCAGACATCATCAAGTTTGCCGAAGAAAAGGGTGTTCGTATTGGCATCGAAAACTGCCCCATGCTCTTCGACCACAACCAATGGCCTGGTGGGCAGAACCTGGCCACCACCCCCAAGATCTGGCGCCAACTCTTTAGCATCATCCCCAGCAAGAATTTTGGTCTCAATTTCGACCCCAGCCATTTTGTCTGGCAGCGGATGGATTACATCAAACCGTTGTACGAGTTCAAAGATCGCATCTTCCATGTTCACTTCAAAGACATCAAATTGTTTGCCGACAAACTGGATCAGGTGGGCGTGATGGCCTACCCGCTTGAGTACATGGATCCCAAGCTGCCTGGCCTGGGTGATGTGAACTGGAGCAAGTTCGTCTCAGCCCTCACAGACATTGGCTTTGATGGCTTTGCCTGCATCGAGGTGGAAGACCGCGCTTATGAAGGCAGCCGCGAGAAGGTTCTGGACAGCCTGCGCATTTCCAAAAGATATCTGGAACAATTTGTCATTTGACACTCGTAGATCAGATTTATTGGTAAGAACGTATCTCCTTTAAAGTTTTTAGTTTCCTACATTCTCTTGAACTACGAGACCCTCTGAACGCTGATGACTGGCCATCAGCGTTCAGACTTTAAACAGGGAATTATCTTTCTTCCATCTACTTGAAAGTTACCAGAACATAATTTCTGTTATAATCAGGGCATGTCCATGCCTCAGATCAGCCAACAAGAATGCCGCAAGTGGATGCTCCATGCCCAGGGGTTGCTCACCCCTCCCGGCCAGCCGGCCTGTAAAGATGATGTGCTGGCCTGTGTTCGCCGTTTGAGCTTTTTACAGATCGATACCATTCACATTGTGGCGCGCAGCCCATATCTGCAACTTTTCAGCCGACTGGGCGCCTACAATCCCGCCTGGCTGGATGAATTGCTGGCGGATGGCAAGATCTTTGAGTACTGGGCGCATGCCGCCTGTTACCTGCCCATTGAAGATTACCCGTACCATCGCCGCTTGATGCTGGAAAAGCTGCGCCTCCCCTACTACTACAACTGGTATGCCAACAACAAAGAAGCGACCGATGCCATTCTGGAATACGTGCGGGCCAACGGAGCCGTGAAATCTGCTGATTTCAAGCGGGCGGATGGTAAAAAAGGAACCTGGTGGGATTGGAAGATCGAAAAAGACGCTTTAGAATTTTGGTTTGCCGCCGGTGAGATGATGATCGCCCGACGCGAGCGCTTTCAACGGGTGTACGACCTGCGCGAGCGGGTTTACCCCGGCTGGAAAGACGAAGGGCTGCCAACCCTGGAAGAAACCCACCAATTCTTGGTGCGGGAATCCATCCGCGCGCTGGGAGCAGTGCGTACAGACTGGGTGGCAGACCATTACCGCTTTTCCAAAGCCGTTGCAAACCAGACGATCCGCCAGTTGCTGGAAGCGGACCAGATCCGCGAGATCAGCGTGGAGGGATGGAAATTACCTGTGTTGGTGAC
>CAZWKK010000057.1:8048-9628 GCA_964634855.1 uncultured Anaerolinea sp. | reverse complement strand
ACTTTGTGTTGCAGCACTTTGGTGAGTTCTCTCCGCGACTTCGTGCCTTTGCCCAGCATGCCTTTGACAATTCCTGGATCGATGCCGAGCAGCGTGATGGCAAACGGGGCGGTGCTTTTTGTATGGAAGTGCCCAAGGTGGGCGAATCTCGCATTATGAGCAATTTTGATGGCAGCCTGGACCAGGTCTCTACTCTGGCACACGAGTTGGGTCACGGTTTCCACAATGATTGCGCCGTAAAAGCTGGCAAGACCGAGATCCAGAAGTTCACCCCCATGACCTTGGCCGAGACAGCCTCCATCATGTGCGAGACCATCGTCAGCCATGCCTCGCTCAAACAGGCCAAAGATGACCAGGAACGTCTGGCTATTTTGGAAGCCAAATTGATGGGCGATTCTCAGGTGATCGTGGATATCTATTCCCGCTACCTGTTTGAAAAAGAGGTTTTTGAGCGCCGTGAAAAAGCAGAACTGAGCGCCGAGGAACTATGCGAGATCATGGAAAACGCGCAGAAAGCCACCTTTGGCGATGGGCTGGATGAGCGCTACCTGCAAAAGTGGATGTGGACCTGGAAGCCGCATTATTACTCTGCCCAGATCTCTTTCTATAACTTCCCCTATGCCTTTGGGCTGCTCTTTGGCACCGGTTTGTATGCCATCTACCAACAGCGCGGTGAAGCTTTTGTGGAAGATTATGTTCAGCTTCTGGCCAGTACCGGCGAAGCCCCAGCAGCAGAACTGGCTGCCCGATTTGGCATTGATATTCGCAAGAAGAAGTTCTGGCAAGACAGCCTGGCCATCATTGGCAAACAGGTGGATGAGTACGTAGCCATCAAGTAGTTTCCAAGAGGAGCGGAGAAATCCGCTCCTCTTTCTATCTGCTCCGGCACATGGAAGTATAATTTTCCCTATGGTTTTCTATGGAAATGAAGGGCCAATTGTTCTGATCCGCGGCGGGGGAGACCTGGCCAGCGGGGTGGCTTTGCGCTTACATCATGCCGGTTTTCACGTGCTGATCACAGAGTTGCCGCAACCATTGGTGGTGCGGCGCCTGGCTTCTTTTGCTCAGGTGGTTTTTGATGGCTACTACCAATTGGAAGATGTAGAGGGACAATTGGTAGCGGATGAGACCTCTGCTTTGGCGGTAATGTCAGCCGACAAAGTGGCCGTGATGGTGGACCCCAAGGCGGAAATTCGCGGAAAGTTGCCCTTATTTGCCCTGGTGGATGCCCGTATGACCAAATCTGCACCTGACCTTGATATGAATGTGGCTCCCCGTGTCATCGGGCTGGGACCCGGTTTCAACGCCGGGGTCAACTGCCACGCGGTGATCGAAACCAACCGCGGGCCTTACCTGGGGCGGGTGTATTGGCAAGGACAGGCAGAGCCTGATAGCGGCATCCCTGAATCGGTGCGCGGATTTAATGTGGAGCGAGTGCTATATGCTCCCAGTGACGGGATATTACAGGCGCAGGCGAATATTGGTGACATCCTTGAAGCAGACCAACCCATCGCCGTGGTAGATGGAACGCTTGTGACGGCCAAGTTCAAAGGCGTTTTACGCGGTTTGATCCACAGCGG
>CAZWKK010000057.1:0-7948 GCA_964634855.1 uncultured Anaerolinea sp. | reverse complement strand
TTCAATCAGGCAGATCTATTGGACGATATGACCGGGCTAACAAATGAAATCCCCGCTTTGTTGAAGGGGGGATTTGATAAAGTGATCATCGGAGGGCTGAAGCAGGCTCCTGATGGGCTGCTTTGTTATACCCGCTAAACCAGATCAGAATCGGCTGCGTCGTTTTTTATGCAAAAAATTGGTATGGTCTGGACGGATCATTCGAACGGAGGGGTCTCTGTTTAACTCTCTTAGGTCAGCGCGGGTAAGCGGCGGCAAGTTCCAGGCTTTGCGTGCCTGATTGCATCTGACAAGGTCAATTCCATTTACCGTTATGCCTTGAGCGCTCTCGTGCAGGCCAAATTCTTGGCATACAGATGAGCGGCGATCATAAATGGCGCAACCCACTTTCTCGCCAATTTCACCACTCAGGGCGACACAACGAGGGTGAGGTTGGTTGGTGCCTTTCATACATTGTCTCAGACCATCTATAGATTCAGTCAATTCCAGAGGAACAGATGCAGGATCTTCAGGGTTGGCTTCTTCCCAGAAGAAAGAAACTCTGAAAAACGCGCAGCAGGCGCCACATTGTATGCAAGGATTGCCACGACCCATAAGCGAGTGATTATAGCACTTTGCTAAAAAAACAGGGATAGTAGCTTTGCTTGAAGGCAATATTGAGAATTTGTTATAATCAGATTATTCAAACAATTAATAAAAGAGGATCTATGTTTACTCAAAGTGAAGACCACACTGAGCAGTTTAAACGCGAAAAGGAACGCCTGGGCATCTGGTTTGGCCTGGCTGCGGGACTGGCATTCGTGTTTGTGTTGTGGTTCATCGATGGTGTTCGTTTGGCTTCTGCCCATGCTGTTTTCCCCTGGGCAAAATTGGTTTTGGGAATTATTCCCACGATCGGCCTTTGTGTTCTGGCGGGGTGGCTAAGTACTAAACTGGAGAATGCATTACTCAGCATGCTGGTCTGGTTGGTGACGGGGACGCTTTTATGCTTACTGGCCAGTCATATTCCTTTTGAAGGGATGGATCTGTTTTATAAATGGTTTAATCCCGAACTTGCCTGGCGTACAGCATATCCGTTCAATACCGGAGTGTCTTCACGTTTTGCAGTTGTTTTGGTCATTTGTGTGGCTGTCAGCGCCATTGGTGGTGTTTTCTTTAAGATGCTGGTGGAGAATGCCCACAGTGCCTCGGCCAAAGCGGGTACGATCTTTCCGTTCATCATCTGGATCGCGGTTTTCGTTAGCCTGGCTTCCCCCATTGATTATATGTTACAGATGCCCTTGCGTGAACCGGTGGTGGCCATCAACTCTTTGATCGACAAGAAGATTGATACCTTTACCAATCCATTGGAAAAAGATGATTTCCGCAAATCTCGTTTGGCTGCGTTAAATGGTCTTGATGATCTTCTGACCCAACCGCGCCATCTGATGCTCTCTCGCTATGATTCATACATGATCATGACCAATGTCTCAGTCAATTTTGGTGGTGTCTGGGTGGATTGCACAGTCTTTGCCAACACTGAAACCGAACCCCCTGCGCAGCAACCTGTTTTTTGTAAGGAAATCGAATAACCTGGGAATAAAGAGCTCGTCCAAAAAGGACGAGCTCAGTTTTTTGTTTAGTTAAGCCCCAGTCGTTGAAGTGGGTTCGGGGGTACTTGTCGGTTCGGTCGTTGCTGTGGGTGCTGTAGTTGAGGTGGGCGCAGTGGTGCTTGTTGGCGCTGTCGTGGCGGTGATGACGATATAAATAGGAGTTTGCGTCCGTGTGGGGGTTATTGTAGGCGTGTTGGTTATGGTACCCGTTGTTGTGGTGGTTACGGTTGGTGTAGATGAAATAATGATGGTCAGGTAGAGGCTGGAACCGAAGAGGTTGCCAGATTCATCTGCCATTTGCCAGTAGCCAGTATACGTGCCGGTAGTGCTGGGGGCAGTCAATTCAACAGAAACATCCATGCTTGATCCGGAGGCCACAGCAGAGGTCAAATAAGTTCTAGAGCCACTCATTTGAGAACCGCTGACAAATTTAATCGAATACGATGTGCTCCAGGCGCATGAGCCAGTGTTTTTTACTTTCCAGGTTTTGGTGAAATCCTCACCGGGAGAAAGCACAGTGTTATCTGGGATGGTCACATCTGAAAGATAAGTGGCAAGATTGCAGCTATCTACAACAGCATTTGAGTAAGACTGGCTGGGAATGATTGCCTGAGTGATCGCCTGAGTAGCTGTAGGAGTGGTTGTTGCTGTGGGTTCAACTATCTCTGTGGTGCTGGTTGGGTTGGCAGTCAAAGTCAACGCCACAGCCGTGTAGACCGAAGGTTGAATTGTTGAATCATCCTGTTTATTTCCACATGCAGTCAGCAAAAATGGAATCACGAGTATAAGAGCAAGGTATTTTGTTTTCATATCCTTTATCCAGTTGAAGAATCAAATAAAGGATAACTTTGCAGTATGTAAAAAATTTGTAGATTTCGTGCAGTTCTGCACAAGAAAATGAAAACTAATGAAAAAACGGATTGTTCTCAACTTCTTCTATCACAGAGGTGGTCGGCCCGTGACCGGAGATCAGTGTTGTTTGAGGGGGCAAAGTAAAGATCTTGCTCTGAATACTTTCTTTTAGTTGATGGTAGTTCCCTCCTGAAAGATCCGTCCGTCCGATGCCGTGGTAAAAAATGAGGTCCCCGCAGAATGCAGTGGCGATCTCAGGGCTGTAAAAGACCACAGAACCGGGGGTATGCCCGGGGGTATGCAGCACTTTGATGACATAATTTCCCAAAAACAGATTGGCTTCATTCTGCAAAATGATGTCAGGCTGCGGTAAGTGCAGCACGCTGGTTAAAAATTTTTGTGCGCCCCCGCCCTCATTCCACAAATCGAGGTCTGCTGCATGCAGCAGTATGTGTTGTATCTGCGGAATTTGCGATTGTAAATACGGCAGCCCGTAATAATGGTCAAAATGGGCATGTGTAAGATAGACAGCGGTTACATTCAGGTGCTTGTTCTTGATGAAATCCACTACAGCATCAGCATCAAAGGAAGGATCTATAACCACCCCTTCTTTGCTTTCACCATCGAAAAGAACGATGCAATTATTATCCAACGGCCCAATTACGAAGGATTGAAACTCAAGCATATGGTTATTCCTTAATTGTTTCTGCTGGGACGGTTTCGAGCTTCTTCAGCACAAACACGTTAATGCCAAGCATCACTAAAATGCTGATAAACGAGACCTTATAGACCAGGGTCGGAGATTGATCGTAAAGCAATCCGGAAACCATTGGCGCCAATACAATGGAGACCATGGCAATCGTTTCCAGAAGACCGTAGACTAGCCCGGTTTCGCCAACATGGACTAACGGGCGGGTGAATGCCAAGATCATGGTGCGGAAGAGTCGATACCCCCCCACAAAGGCATAACCCAACCCGTACCAGGCTGTGGAACCTCCCAGTAAAAACGCACCTGCAAAAAGTGCAACCATGAACTGCCCAATGAGAAGGCCCAGGTAGGGGCTGAGGCTGCCCAACGCAATTTGCGCGATAGCATTACCCAAACTACCGCAGGCACCCAGAATGCCGATGGTAGTGCGGCTCAGGTGAACCTGATTCTGCAAGAAGCTGGGTGTCAACGGCTGGGGTAAATACATCAGGAAAAGGGTGATAAACAACACCCCAAAGAATCCCAACAGACGCGGATTCTTGAAGACGCTCACCTGATGCGGATGGACGGTCAGGTCTGCATGGGGGGCTTGTTTGATATCTTCGATCAGAAAAATGATCCCCACTGAAATGAAAAAGATGATCGAGGCGATCATATACACCGTACGCAAGCCGTACTGGTCAGCGATCTTACCGCCGATAATGGGGCCGATCACTGAGCCCAGGTTGTATAGACCCGGGCTTATCGTCACAGCCCGCTGTACTGAAAGTTTACCGCGCACGTTGGTGCAATACACACTCATGGGGATAATACCGAAGCCGGACAGGTTGTAGCATAGCATGCCCACAACGAAAACCGGGAGCGAACGGGCCAGGGTCATGACCCAAGCAAAGACGAGACCGATGAACCAGGAGACCAACATCAATGTTTTGGGACTGAACTTGTCTGATAGGAGGCCGGTGGGTGTTTGCGCCAAAGCTAGGGCGATGCCAACACCGCCCAATATGGTGCCGATCATGACTGGATCAGCTCCCCATTCCTGCAGGTAAAGCGGTTGGAAATATATAAAGAACCCTTCACCGAGTCCCCAGGTAAACATGCTGGCGGCAACGAGGAGCAGGTTTCGGTTCATAAGCCCTTAACGTGATGGGAGATGAAGTCTTTTGTAGCTGTAAAAACTTTTTCGCGTTCAGGTTCGCGGATGATGACATGACCGCTGTTGGTGAGCCAGAGTCTTTCTTTCACCTTTGCTCCAACATGGTCATAAAGGTAATCCATGCTCTCAGGCAAGATCGTCTGATCTTCATACGACTGCACAAACAATGTTGGGGCAGTGAGGTGGCTGAGCTCGGCGCGCATTGTATCTAAAAGCAGTTTCAATTCCAATACGGAACGCGTGGGGAAGTAGGGATAATCGACGTGATCGTTCATGGCTTCAAGGTTGTGCCAATCGGGTTTGCCCTTGGGCTGACGTGGCATAAGCCAGGAAATGTACTTGAGCAGTTTGATGCGGGGGTCAGGCGGCAAGGCGTAGGGCGCTGAAAAAGAACAGACTGCATCCACTTTGTGCCTGGCGCCAATGAGGAGACTGAGCGCAGCGCCCATGGAAAGGCCCATGACCACCTGATGCTCGCTGCAGCCGCGTAGCAAGTTCAATCCATCTTCAGCAGAGGCGACCCAATCCCACCAGCGAGCCCGCTTCATATCTTCCGGGTCAGTGGCGTGACCAAACAGGCGCGGTGCCAGCACCGTATACCCGGCAGCAGAGAGCGATTCTGCCAGCATGCGAGTCTCGAAGGGTGTGCCAGTGTAGCCATGCAGCAACAGGCAACCAATCGGCCCACCTTTGATGAGGTAAGGCTCGGCCTTGGCCAGGGTTTCAGGGATCTTATCCATAAACCGCCTCGGAGGATGAGAATGAAAAACTAACCTAACACAGTGAAATCACGCGGGAAGGTGGTCAGCGTTCTGGCTCCTTCTGCTGTGACAACCACATTGTCTTCTATGCGTACTCCACCATGCCCGGGCAGATAAATGCCAGGTTCCACTGTGTAGACCATGCCCGTTTTCAAGACTTGCTGGCTTTCGCCAAACATATAGGGCTCTTCGTGGGCTTCCATACCCAGTCCATGCCCCGTGCGATGGGTGAAGAATTTTCCGTACCCTGCTTTCTCGATCACAGCACGAGCTGCTTGGTCTACTGTACCAGCAATTTTGCCGGGGGCACCGGCGGCTCTGCCAGCTTCATTGGCTGATTTTACAGCCTCAAAAATGGTGCGTAACTCCTCATCTACTTTTCCAATGGCAAAGGTGCGGGTGAGATCAGAGCAGTAGCCCGCAAATGTGGCGCCCCAGTCAATGACCAGCAGGTCGCCATTTTGGATCTTGCGATCCGTGGGGGTGGCATGGGGATTGGCGCTGTTGGGGCCACCGGCAACAATGGGAGCAAAAGGAAGTTCAGGTTCGCTGCCCAGACGGAACATATTGATCACCAGTTCCGAAGCAATTTCTTGCTCACTGACGCCCACTTTGATCATGGGCAGGGTGGCGCGCAGGCCTTCCTGAGCGATGCGAATGGCCTCCAACATCAGATCGATCTCGCTCTCGTCCTTGCACAGGCGCAGATCACTAAAGAGGGCTTCCGCACCAACAAACTTCGCCTGGGGCGCTGCTTGTTGCAGAAAATTCAACTCCAGGAACCGCAGACGGATGGGTTCAACGCCGATTCGGCCAGATTCCAGCCCAAGGCTTTTGACGGCTTCGTTGATGGTGTTCGGCCAGAGCCCAGGATTATCTCCGAAGGTGAAGGGGGTGAGGGGGATGCGCGATTCAGCGATCTTGCCGGCTTCCAGTTCGGGCAAGATCAAGCCGATCTTACCTTTCTTGCTGACCAATAAGATGGTGGGGCGTTCCATTAAATGGAAGTGTAGGCCAGTTAAATAAGTCAATGCAGGGCCGGGGTTAATGGCCACTGCATCTACATTGTGTTTTTCCAGCAGATCAAAGAGTAGTTGAAGGCGGTTGTCGGTCATACGAAATTCTCCTGTAAAAATTATAGTCCGAGTTGACAATTCTTAGGAGAAAACGGGTAACCCACAAACGAAATTCTTCAACAACTCCTTGATCTTGTTTGCAATTGTTTACTTGTTGAGGATTTGTGCCAAAAACGCCTGGGTGCGGTCTTGAACCGGGTGGGTAAAGAAAACCTCTGGAGAGGCTTTCTCAATGATGGCGCCTTTGTCCATAAAGACAACTTCATCAGCCGCAGCGCGGGCAAAACCCATCTCGTGAGTCACAACGATCATGGTAATGCCGGCTTTGGCCAGATCAAGCATAACTTCCAATACTTCTTTGATCATTTCCGGGTCGAGGGCGCTGGTGGGTTCATCAAAGAGCATCAATTTAGGGTTCATGGCCAGGGCTCTGGCTATGGCCACACGTTGCTGCTGTCCGCCTGAAAGCTGGGTGGGGTAAGCATTGGCTTTTTCCAAAATACCCACGCGCTGAAGCTGCATTCGGGCGTTCTCTTCCGCTTCTTTGACAGGAATATGTTTCACAATGCGCTGGGCCAGGGTGATGTTCTCCAGTACTGTGAGGTGCGGATATAAATTGAAGTGCTGGAAGACCATGCCCACTTCAGAGCGCATTTTATCCAGTTTAGCCTGATCCTGGGTCACTTTTTCGCCATCGATCCAGATCTCGCCGCTAGTCTGCGTTTCCAACTGATTGATGCAGCGCAGCAGGGTAGATTTTCCTGAACCGCTGGGACCGATAATGACGATCACCTGGCCTTTATCCACGCGCAGGTCAACGCCATTCAAAGCCTCAAAACCGTTGAATGATTTTTTGACGTTGCGAGCCAATACCATGGGGGTGTTATCTGCGTTCATTTGATCTAACCCTTTTCTCCAGGAATTTGAGCAAGAATGACAGCAATAACGTCATGGTGAGGTACAAAATTGCCAGGGTGATATAGGTGGTCTGGTATTGAAAGGTGTTGCCAGCGTAGATGCGAGCGATCTGAGTGATATCTCGCACAGCCAAAATGGAGACCAGCGAGCTGTCTTTTAGCATGGAAATGAAATCATTGCCAAGCGCGGGTAAGACGTTGCGGATAGCTTGCGGCAAAATAATGTAGCGCATAGCCTGCCAACGGGTCATGCCCTGACTGCGAGCTGCTTCCATTTGGCCTTTGTCGATGGATTGAATGCCAGCGCGGAAGATCTCAGCCAGGAATGCACCATAAGTGATGGAAAGTGCAATGATGGCACGGATGTTCATGGGCACTGCGGATCCCTTGGCGTTGGTGAGGAAGTTGGTCGCGCCCAAAACGCCAGAGGTGGATAACCAAGCTCCCAAAGAGTTGAACAGATCCACCACGGCTGGTACACCCACAAGGGCAATGAAGAAGATGAGCACCAGCATGGGAATACCGCGGACAACCTCTACATAAAATGTAGAAAGATTGATCAGGAAGGTGTTTTCTGAGATCCTTCCCAAACCGGCCAACAGTCCAAGTACAAGCGCAACCACAAAAGCAAAGAATGTTGTGGATAATGTAACAACCAACCCAGCTTTAATGAAATTGAATGCGTCATTATATGCGGGGTTGGTTGTTATCAATACAAAGACCGAGACAGCGAGCAAAATAATGCCCACTAACCACCAGGGGACATTTCTCAATCGTTCTTTGATAGAAGGCCTTACCAGAGTAAGGGGAATCGGGTTTAGATTCATTTTTTGTGACTCTTTTACGATCATTTTTTAGGCGTACTTTCTTCTTCGGGCTGGCCGA
>CAZWKK010000056.1:4610-9778 GCA_964634855.1 uncultured Anaerolinea sp. | reverse complement strand
CAAAATCTAGAAAACCCTCTTATAATATTAAATCTATGGAAGATCATTCTGTTTTCCTGTCGATCTTATTTCCTGCTCACAATGAGGAAGAACGGCTGCCTGAAACGCTGAAAAAGGTAGAGAAGTTCCTGGCCGCACAGACTTTCAGCTACGAACTGCTCATCGTCGAAAACGCCAGCGCTGACCGCACCCTGGCAATCGCAGAGGAATTCGCTGCCGCGCATGCGTACGCTCGAGTCTTGCACGAAGATTTGCCCGGCAAAGGCCGCGCGGTTCAAAAAGGAATGTTGGCAGCCAAAGGCGAATTTCGTTACGTCTGTGATGTTGATCTTTCCATGCCAGTGGAAGAGATCTTGCATTTTCTTCCCCCTGAGCGTTCTGGATACGACATTGCCATTGCCTCTCGTGAAGCCAAAGGGGCTGTTCGTTATGATGAACCGCAATATCGCCACATTATTGGTCGGGTGTTCAACACTCTGGTTCGCTGGCTGACCTTGCCAGAGCTCAACGATACCCAGTGCGGTTTCAAATGTTTTACAGCCGATGCCGCAGAAAAACTCTTCCCACTGATGACCATCCCTGGCTGGACCTTTGATGTAGAGATCCTGGCCATTGCCCGTAGTTGGGGCTATCGCATCATTGAGGTACCCATCCCCTGGTACTACCAGGGTCACAGTAAGGTACATGTGATGCGCGACTCATTCAAGATGGCCCTTGATCTGTTGGATATCCGCCGCAACCTGCGCACTGGCAAATATGTCCAGCCGAATTGATCCTGAACTGATCCCTGCCCAACCTGACCTGCAATTTGAACTTACCCTCTGGAAACAGGGGGTTTCTGCCATTGCCGGCCTGGATGAAGCCGGGCGCGGCGCCTGGGCAGGTCCGGTTGCCGCAGCCGCCGTCATTTTGCCATGCGACGATTCCATTTGCGCCACCTTGAAAGGTGTACGTGACTCCAAAGAGCTTGCTCCGCATAAACGCGCAGACCTGGCTCCCGTGATCAAAGCATTCGCCGTCACCTGGGGGGTGGGCATGAGCAGTGCCGCCGAGATCGACGAGATCGGTATTTTGTGGGCCACCCGCCTGGCCATGCAGCGCGCCCTTGAACAACTATCACCATCACCGCAGCATCTGCTCATTGATGCGCTTTTTCTATTGGACAACGATTGCCCGCAGACCGCCCTTTACAAAGGCGACCAGCGCTCCTTGAGCATCGCCGCAGCATCCATTCTGGCCAAGACAAGCCGAGATGAGTGGATGGTGCAACAAGACGCTGCGGATGGGCGCTACTGCTTCAGCCACCACAAAGGTTATGGCACACCCCTGCACCAAAAACAACTGGCCCTTTACGGCCCTGGACCGTTGCATAGAAGAACATTTGAGCCGATCCTCCAGTTAATTACAAAACCGGGCAACTGATATCAGTTACCCGGTTCGTTGTTTTTATGGCACTTACTTCGCTTTTTGTCTCTTTTGCAAGGTCAACTGAACGAACTTGGTCAGCTCAGCCACGATGGACGGAACAAGAAGAAGCGGAATAATGATGTACCACTCTTGCAGGCTCAACGGTTCGGTCTGGAAGATGGGGTTCAAGAACGGCACGTAGATCACCGCCATCACCAAAGCCAGAGAGGCCAAAACAGCCCGGTTCATCCATTTGTTGCTAAACACGCCAATCTTGAATATCGAGTAGCGTTCAGAGCGCGCAGTGAAGGCACGCACCAACTCAGAAATTGACAGGGTGGCAAAGGCCATTGTCTCTGCATAATGGATGTCGTGAGACATACCGCGCCAGAAGGCAAACAAAGTCACGGCACTAATGGAGAGAGTCTGCATCACCACTCCCCAGGTCATGGCTTTGTTGATGATGGGTTCCTTGGGTGGACGAGGCTTCTGATCCATAATATCGGGATCGCCTTTTTCAGTGCCCAGAGCCAGAGCAGGCGCGCCATCGGTCACCAAGTTCAGCCACAGCAACTGGATTGGCGCCAGCGGGGAAAGCTGATCAGCAGGGAGGCCGTTGAAGATGGGCAGGAAGCGCCCAAAGGCCGTAGGCAGGAAGATGATGAGGATCTCTGCCATGTTGCAGGAGATAAGGTAGTAAACGAACTTGCGGATGTTGGAGTAGATGATGCGCCCCTGTTCCACGGCTGATACGATACTCACGTAGTTGTCATCCGTCAGCACCATATCCGCTGTTTCTTTGGCCACATCAGTACCAGTGATGCCCATGGAAACGCCAATATCAGCGCGCTTGATGGCAGGGGCATCGTTGACGCCGTCGCCGGTCATGGCCACGATCTCGCCATTGGCTTTGAGGGCATCCACAATGCGCATCTTATGTTCAGGGGAGACCCGGGCAAACACATCGGTGTTTTCCACTTCCACTTTCAAAGTGGCATCATCAATTTCATCCAATTGGGCGCCAGTCATCACTTTATGACCAGGGCGCAACAGACCAATGCCTTCGGCAATAGCCTTGGCGGTATTGGGGTAATCGCCGGTGATCATGATGGTGCGGATGCCTGCATCGGCTGCGGTGAGCAAAGCGGGTTTCACTTCGGTACGGGCAGGGTCGATCATGCCCAACAGACCGGCGAAGACCAGGTCTTTTTCAAGGTCAGCAGCCGAGATTTCCTCAGGCAAGACCTGAACCAACCGATAGGCCACACCCAATACGCGCAAGGCGTCTTTGGTCATATCATCATTAGCGGCTAAAATACGTTTCTTGGCGGCTTCGTCCAACTTCACCGGCTCGCCATCGTTCATGGGCTGGTAGCTGCTGCACAGGTCCAACACCAGATCAGGCGCGCCTTTAACGGCGATGACATGCCATTGTTTGCGAGAATCATCTGTAAAAGGAGAGATGTCACTTTTCGCAGGAGCATCAATGGTATGGATGGTGATCATGCGCTTGCGTTCTGAATCAAAGGGGACCTCATTGACGCGCGGGTACGCTTTGTTCAGGTTGGCAGCCAGAGCACCGGCTTTGTAGGCGGCGACCAGCAAAGAGCCTTCGGTAGGATCGCCCACCATATTGAAATCGAGAGAACCGTCTTCTGTTTCGATCTTTTCCAGCAAAGCATCATTGTTGATGGCGCCTACCCACAGGGCTGTTCGCACCGCCGGTAAGTCATCCAGGTCTACTTTCTTTCCATCAGCAGAAAAATCACCTACAGGGCTGTAGCCCTGACCAGAAACGGCCACGAACTTGCCATCCACCCAGATGCGGGTGACGGTCATTTCGTTCTGGGTCAGGGTGCCGGTCTTATCGGAGCAGATGACGGTAGCGGAACCCAGGGTCTCTACAGAGGAGAGACGGCGAATGAGCGCGTGACGGTTGATCATTTCACGCATGCCCAGGGCCAAACTGATGGTAACAATAGCGGGCAAGCCTTCCGGTACGGCAGCGATGGCCAGGCTGACGGCGATCATGAACAGCTCTAGCGGGTTGCCGCCTTCGATGATGCCCACGCCAAAGACGATGGCACACACCACCAAACAGGCAATGCCAAGGGTCTTGCCCAACTGATCCAGGCGTTTTTGCAAAGGAGTTTCTTCCTCTTCAACAGCCTGAAGCATGGTGGCAATGAGGCCCAACTGGGTGTGCATACCAGTGGAAACCACCAGGCCTTTGCCACGCCCGTAGGCAACGGTGGTGCCCATGAATGCAGTGTTCTTACGGTCGCCCAGTGAGCTTTGCTCGCTGGCCACCAGGGTGGCATTCTTCTGCACCGGTACTGATTCACCGGTCAGGGCAGCCTCATCCACACGCAGGTTCACTGATTCAATGAGGCGCAGGTCCGCGGGTACAAAGTTGCCTGCTTCCAAAAAGACGATGTCGCCGGGAACCAGTTGTGCGGAGGGGACAATTACACGTTTGCCATCTCGCAGTACGTGAGAATCTGGGGCAGCCATCTTTTTAAGGGCGGCCAGTGCTTCTTCAGCTCTGGATTCCTGCACCACACCCAGGATCGCGTTTAACACCACGATCGTCAAGATAGCGGCGGCATCCACCCACTCGCCCAAAATGGCCGAGATGATGGACGCCACGATCAGCAAGATAACCACAAAACTTTTTAGCTGTGCCAAAACCAACGCAATGAATGATGGACGCGGTTTCTCAGCCAACTGGTTGGGGCCGTACTTTTCCAAACGTTCTTGCGCAATTTCTGAAGATAAGCCTTGCTCCACCTTTGTTTCTAGCTTCGCGGCAACATCTTCTGCCGTCAGAGCGTGCCAGATTATTTCTGGCTGCTCTGAATCTACTGGCAAAGATTTAACTTCCTTGTTTGCCATTTACTCAACTCCTATAAGATATTTGAAACCAAATAAAAAGATAAATCCTACGGTGCGATCCTTGTCTTTGGCGGGAGAACCGTGTTCTTTGGAATGACCACGATCCCGTCCCTTACTACCCATCTATCGCCGTCCAACTCTGTGCCACGTGGGAAGGGTTTTATCACCACATCATGGCCAATTCTGGCGTTCTTATCAATAATTGCCCCTTCAATATGGCAATTGGTGCCGATGCCCAGTTCAACATCGGGTTCGGTCACCTGGTCGGCGCTTTCATAATAATCTGCGCCCATGAGGATGCTGTCTTTTATGACCACACCACAGCGGATCTGGCTGCGCAGGCCGATGACCGAATGGGTGATCTCAGCCTTTTCGATACAACAACCTTCAGCAATGAGGGTGTTTTCAAGCATGCTGCGAGTGATGGTAGACCCCGGCAAGAAGCGCGGATGTGAATAGATGGGGCGCTCCTGGTCAAAGAAATTGAATGGTGGGTTGGGGTTCGCCAGGGCTAGATTGGTGTCATAGAATGAACGAATTGTACCAATATCTTCCCAAAATCCTTCAAAATCGTAGCCATAAACATTATGCGTATAGATTGCAGACGGGATGACCTGCCCGCCAAAATCATCAAATGAATTGCTTTCCAATAGGTCACAAAGACAATCGGTATTGAACAAATAGATACCGGTTGACGCCAACAAAGGTCTTTCGGGGTCATCGCGGCTGACCAGACTATTAAGAAGGTCTTTGTCCTTCGGTTTTTCTGCAAAATCCGTGATGCGTTGAGATTTATCACGCTTCAAAATGCCAAAGCGTTTGCCATCTTCCATGGTGGCAGATTGCACCGCAATGGTGATATCAGC
>CAZWKK010000056.1:0-4510 GCA_964634855.1 uncultured Anaerolinea sp. | reverse complement strand
ATATGTTTATGGAGTGAAATGGAGTTGAACTGGGTTAAAACTGATATTCTGAGAATGCCTGAATTGATGCAATTGCTAATGGGAATATCGATCAAACGATATTTTCCGGCCATTGGGACTGCTGGCTTTGACCTCTGTTCAGTTAATGGGGATAATCGAGTCCCTCTTCCACCACCCAGAATTACTGCAAGTATATCCTCAAGGCCAGCCATAATCATCTCCCTATAGGTTAATATAGCGTTCCAATTTTGAATTTCTTGCAGATACGTTTACCCACAGCGAATCCTACTTTTGCATTCATATTCATTCAAATAATTCTACTAAAATCTGACGCTTTTGCAAGTTGTAAATCATTACGTGACAAAGTCAGTGTCATATTTCACTGTACTATCACTTTCCTCGATTTGTATACTTTGACAACCTGGATTTTCATCACAGAGTTTTGTTTCACTGCAGATCGGAGAAGAAATGGATTGGTCGATCCTTGTAATTATTTTGCAATTGATCTTCCTTGAAGGCGTGCTTTCAATTGATAACGCAGCCGTGCTGGGCTCTATGGTGGCGCATTTGCCAGATGACCGCCCGATTCAATGGCCCAAGGCCTTGTGGCGCTTTGGCGATCGATTGCACGCCCTGCTTGGCAATCAACGGACCGCAGCTCTGCGGGTAGGTTTGCTAGGCGCTTATGTTGGCCGCGGCTTAATGCTTTTTTTGGCCACCATCGTCAGCAACAACCCGTGGATCAAGGTCGTGGGCGCAATTTACCTGGTGCGACTGGCTTTTGACAACCTCGGAGAAGCAGAACCCGGTGAAGCTGATGCCCACCAACATCCCATCGAAAAGGTCAACTTCTGGTCGATCGTCTTAACCGTAGAACTTACCGATCTTATCTTCAGTCTCGACAACGTGGTGGCTGCCGTAGCTCTTTCGAATAAGTTGTGGGTGGTTATCACCGGTGTCTTCATTGGCATCTTGCTCATGCGTTTTGCCGCTGGTTGGTTCAGCTACCTGGTGGATCGCGAACCCATCCTCAAAAAAGCTGCTTACCTGCTCATTCTCAACATTGGCGTGGAACTGCTCCTGGCTGAATTTGCCCACGTTGAGGTCAACTCCTGGGTACGCTTTGGCATCAGCATTGGCACCATTTTACTCACCCTGGCTTATGCCCATTCCAAAATCCTGCAAAAACTTCGCCCGGTACTGGTTTGGTTGGGACAGGGCTTTGCCAACATCAACGAATTGCTTGATTGGGCGTTGGAACCCATTTTGGGCTTGCTCAAGCTGCTATGGCGTGGATTTTGTTTCGTCTTTGGGATCGGAAAGAAACCCATCGATCCTTCTTCGAAAGCAGATCTGGATATTTCAGAATAAACGAATCGCCGGGAATCAAAACCCGGCGATGTTTTTTATCTCTTTTCAACCAGTTGCGGTTTCAATTTAGTAAAAGCTAAAAGCGCCAATACAGCCACGATCACTGCACCAAACAAGAAAGGTACACTGGATCCCAACCATTGAAAGACCGCACCCCCCGCAACTGGCGCCAGCGCATTGGCCCCGCTGAGCAGCGCAGCCGAGACGCCCAGCGTACCACCAATTTCGGCCGGGCTAACATTGCGAGTGAGCAGGCTGTTGATCGAAGGCTGCAAGACACCCCCGCCAACGGCCATGGGGATCATGGCCAACATCAACCAGCCAATTCCTAATAGGCCTTTATTGCCATCAGGGGGCAGAGAAACCTGCAAATTCTGCGTTGGCGGTGTCTCGCCTGGCAGGTTTCTCCCGCTGCTTAGCTCGGCCGCAACTGCCTGCTGGTTATAAGAAGGCAGCGGTTGGCGGGGCGTGAACGCCACCAATACCAGACCCACCACCAGTAAGCTCAGACCTACCCGAACTAATTTGATCTCACCAAACTTGCGGCTCCACTTGCCAATAAAGTACCCCTGTACTGCCACTATGATGATGCCCACATAAACAAACAGGATCGAATTTGATGAGGCACTCATGCCCAAGCGGTTGAGGGTGAACAAGCTGAGAAGCTGTTGGAACTGCCCAAAAGCGAACTGTTGAAAGAACATAAAGACTAAAAGCAACCCCACCAACGGTTTGCTCATGGCTTCCCAAAAACCCTTTAAGGATATCTCGCGTTTACTGGTAAGGCTTTTGGCTTTGTTTTCGGGGTTGAGGGTTTCTTTGAGCATAAAGATGGTCATCAAGATGGAAATGAGGGAGAAAAAGGCCGAAACAAAGGCGGGAATGTGATAGTTGTTCTGACCGAGGAAAAGCGCCAAAAAGCCGATGACGGGTCCAAAGACAAAGCCAATGCCAAATGCAGCCCCCACCAAGCCCAATCCCTGGGTGCGGGTCTTCTCATTGGTGCTGTCACTGATCACCGCCTGCGCCGTGGAAATATTGGCACCAGATAGGCCATCAATGAGCCTGGCCAGGAAGATCATCCACAGCGATCTGGCAAAGCCAAGGACGAGAAACCCCAACAAAGTGCCGATCTGGCTGATGATCAAAACCGGCTTTCGCCCAAAGCGGTCTGAAAGCCGCCCCAAGAAGGGCGCGCCGATGAACTGTGCTGCCGGATAAACTGCCCCCAGAAGCCCAATGAGGCTGGCATCAGCCCCATAAGAGGCGGCATAGAAAGGCATGAGCGGAATGATAATGGTCAACCCCAGTAGATCAATGAGAATGATCACAAAAACGGGCAGGATCTTCCGCATATCCAATTTTTCGTTTGAATCAATCGTTTTGTTTGCTTCCATGTTTATTTACCTGATCTTTTTTCTTATAATCTTACCGTTATGGAACCCCCTCCACAATCCCGAGCGAATTCTTGTATAAAGTTTGTAAAAACAACACCCCTTCTTCAGGGGTGTTGGAGTATGTTTATTTGGTCTCAATAGGTTGGGTAACTCATGGGTGGTGTGCGCCTTCTAAAGACAAAGGTCAGCAGCAAACCAGCCACAAATCCGCCGATGTGCGCCATGTAGGCAACCCCATCAGTGCTGGAAGATCCTAACTGGCTGAACACCTGCAAGACAAACCAGAAGCCAATGACTACCAGAGCCGGCATGGGAATGAGGAAATTGAGCAGCAACACGCGCACACGCTGCCGCGGGAACAGCACCAGGTAAGATGCCAGCACTCCAGCGATAGCCCCTGAGGCCCCCAGGTTGGCGATCTGCGAATTCAAATCGGTGCTCATCTGGGCAAAGGTGGCCACAATGCCGCACAAAAGATAAAAGATAAGGAATCGCCCATGCCCCATGGCGTCTTCAACGTTATCCCCAAAGATGAAGAGGTAGAGCATGTTGCCGATGATGTGCATCCAACCAGCGTGCATGAACATGGAGGTGAAAATGGTGATCCATTCCACCGATGGGTTGGCCACAAAATACGCCGGTACAAAAGACCAACGGTAGATGAACTGATCCCCACCGGCCAGCTCAGCCAGAAAGATGAGGACATTTGCCAGTATCAACGCATATGTAACAATTGGAAAGGTCCTGCGTGTTGAATTATCATCACCCAAAGGGAGCATCTAATTCTCCTAAACTACCCATAGAATAATTTGATCTGATATTGCATTATACAGAAAAAACCATTGAACTGGTCATATCAAGGGATATGGGTTTACCATTCTCAACTCTCCATTCTCGATTCTCTATCTTTCCAAGATATTCACAATTCTCAAATAATGTGATAAATTTGAAAAGTTGGATATCAACTAGAAAGAGTGTTTTTTGAGTATTAAAGCTTCGGTAAATGTAAGCAGAAACGTTGAAAGGGTGCGCCTGTAGAGGCTTGACACCAGTTATTCCCATTAACTGATCAACCACGGGCGCCCTCTTTTGCCCGTGGTTTGCATTTAATGGCAAAACGTTTGTCACGACTTACCGAACCAATTTGTGTTCAGAAAACGTCCTGATCTTTCGTATCGCATTGCAACCGGCCGCGGGCATCCCTGCGGCCGGTTTTTTGTTTCTGTTGAGGTTCCAATGAGTAAGAAGAATAGCTGGCGTTCAAATTCAATGAATTTGGAGGCTTTTGATGAATACCGTTATGAGAAATTGCATTCAGCCAGGCACGAGAAGCACATTCGGGATGCGCGTAAAGATCCGCACCAGGAAAAACAATTCCGCTGTCAGAACTGCGGATTACTTGTGACCACTGACCCTGAGATGGCAGGGGTGCAGAACCGCAATCATTGCCCCAACTGTTTATGGTCTAAACACGTTGACCTGAACAAGGCCGGCGACCGCAAAGCCACCTGCCATGCGCGCATGCAGCCTGTGGGTCTGACCGTGAAGCAGACTGGCAAGAAGTTCTCAGCATCCGGCGCTTGTGGTGAGCTGATGCTCATCCACCGTTGCACCGCCTGCGCCAAGATCTCCATCAACCGCATCGCCGCAGATGATGCAGCCGGGCAGATATACCGCCTGTATCGCATTTCGTTTGACATGGAAGAACGGTTACGCCAAACACTGCTTGAGCAGGGCATCCA
>CAZWKK010000055.1:0-9781 GCA_964634855.1 uncultured Anaerolinea sp. | reverse complement strand
GGGTGAGAAAGCTGATGAGCATCACCCGGCGTTTGCCAGACGCCAGATAAACGATGAGTGTGTAAATGAGGATGAAGAGGGTGGCAGTTCCCAGGTCTCTTTGGGCCACCAAGATCAGCAAGGCTGCTCCCACCAGAATCAGTGTGGGCGTGATGAGTTGCATCAGGTTAAAGCGAGCCGGCAGACTATCAGCCAGGTAGCCTGCCAGATAGATGATGAGCAGGATCTTAAGAAATTCCGATGGCTGAATGTAGACGCCGCAACAGCCCAGCCACAAACGAGGACCGTTTCCACCCGGGTACGTGCCAAAAAAGAAGGTCAGCAAGGCCAGTACGAGGCCACCTACCAACCAAATGTACTTATACCGGCGCAGCAGATTTAGTAACTGGGGAAAGCGGATTCCCAGAAATAATAATAGAAAGCAGGCAACCAACCAGGCAGTTTGCCGCAATCCCAAACCTACATCCAGCCGGAAGATCTCAAGGATGCCCCAGCCAGTGAGCAGGGCGATGATGGGCAAAATATACGGGTCACGGTCTGGCAAGAAGCGATTCACCTGGCGGTAAAGCAGTGAAAAGCCCAAAAGCCAAACAGCAAAACCGATCCATTGCTGCCAGCGATAATTGGCCAACCATGCATGCAAGCGGACAGCCGGCGCGAAGGTGAGAACCACGCAGGCAAGAAAAAAGAACAAAGCCGCGAGACGCATCAAACGGCTTTGGATCAGATCTTTGGGCGCCTGAGTGGAAGGGAAGAACCAGTTCACTTAATGTATTTGTCCACTAAAAGGCTGAGCCGCTTTTTAGCTTCTGGAGCAATGGCATCGCGATTGGTGATGAATGAATTTTCCAGGGCATGGTGACAGGTGCAGGTATCTTGTTCTGGCAAATTCTCAACCAACGATAGAATGGTGTTCTGCGCCACCTCAGTGTTCTGATGCAGGGTCTTGACCACCATATCCACGCTAACGGGCTCTTCTGAGACGTGCCAGACGTCGTAATCTGTTACGTGAGCCATGACGGCGTAGCACATTTCGGCTTCGCGGGCTAAGAAAGCTTCAGGAGAGGTCGTCATGCCGATGAGAGACATACCCCAGGCACGGAACACATTGGATTCTACTTTGGTAGAGAAGCGCGGACCTTCGATGGTGATGAGGGCTCCGCCCAGGTGCGCATTTGTGCCGTGAGAAGTTACCGTTTGGTACAAAATGGTAGAGAGCTCTTTGCAGAAGGGTTCACCAGTTCCAATGTGAACTACCAGTCCATCTTCAAAGAAAGAGCGCTTTCTGCCCTTTGTATAATCAAACAATTGATCCGGGATGACGATCTCTCCTGGCACGAAATCTTCACGCAATGACCCACAAGCACTGACGCTGATGAGTCTTTCCACGCCAGCCATCTTCATGGCCCAGATATTGGCGCGATAGTTAACTTCAGAGGGATTAAAGATATGCCCCATGCCGTGACGCGCCAAAAAAGCAACACGGCGCCCGGAGATGTACCCCAGTGCAAGCGGGGCAGAAGGCTTTCCAAATGGTGTTTCTGGATAGAAATTTTCAACTTTTTCAAGCGCCGGAAAATTGTAAAGACCGGAGCCGCCAATGACGCCTAAAACGGGTTTTTCACTCATTTATTACTCCTGTTAGTTGTTAGTCCAGGGATTGAATATCCACCAGCAAGATCTGACGGCCAATGCGCAGTTCGTCGCCTTTGATGATCACTGTGGGGGTTTCCACACGTTCATCATTAAGATAGGTTCCATTAGTTGATTGCATATCTTCCACCCACCATTGATTATAGCGGTAGACCAGGCGGGCATGCCGGGAAGAAACGATCTCATCTTCCATCTGGAAGTTACATTCATGATCACGGCCAATAATGACTTCTGCGGAAGTGAATTTTTTTCGGGTGGAATCCGGTTCGTTCTCGAGACCGAGAATCAGCATGGGTATTTTTTGTGTGGTCACTGATTGGCTCTGAAAACGTAATTCACGCCAAAGGGTGTAGATCATCCAGCCCAGAAAGGCATACAGGCTGATCATGATCACGTAGCGGAGGATCAATACGATGACAGCGAGCATTATGCGTTTCCCTGTGAGCTTGTATTCATTTCTGAAGTGATCTGGCGTTTTTCTTCTGCACTATGATGCATTTGCTCCTGGGTGAAGATCAATTTGACACCCGCCAGTGAGATGACATCTCCGGGTTTTAATTGATGCTGGGTGATCCGTTCTCCATTGATATAGGTGCCGCCGCTGGAGCCGGTATCAAAGATCATGTAGCCGGTCTCAGCCGTACGGATCTGAGCATGATTGCGCGAAACCCGCAGATCGTCAATGATCAGGTGATTGTTGCTTTTACGGCCAATATTGATGACCGGCTGGTCCAGATAGTAATTCGATTCGTCTTCCAGGATCAAACAACCCTGGGCGGAACGATGAAGTGGTTCTTGAACAGAGGACTCAACCTTGAGCGGTACAGCGCTTGTTTGACCGGTAATTGGGTTACTGGTATTGGCTCTGACACGAACTTCAGTTGGAAGCAGTGAGTTCTTCTTGGCCAGGTGGATGGTAGGCATCTTTTCCAGACGCAAGTTGTATTCCAGTGCGATCTCATTGATGATCGGGAAAAATGCTTCTTGCCAATTGGCTTGAGATTCGATCATGGCAGCGTCTTGCGGGCTAAGATACACGGTAAAAATATCTGGGGGAGATTGCATAGTGAAATCACCCTTAGCGATGCTGCTGTGAATGGCTTCGGTGAGATGATGCAAGAACACAGACTCACTGTTCATCCAGGGCAGGACAACAGAACCGTGTTCAAAAAGGTCTTTGATTTTTTGTTCGATCTGGTCAAAAGGCGATTTCATCATCAGTTATTATAACCATTGATTTGGGCATTGGATTGGCTGGATATCAACCCCGTCTGGAGAAATTGTGGAGTCCTGTCAATTTACCAGATTCAGCGGGTGACGATATCCGCGTAGCGGGCATTGGTGAGCTTGAGCAGATCATTGACGGCCAGTTTGATGTTCAGCCCGCGTTGGCCCCCGGAAATATGAATGGCCGGAAAAGCTTTGGCAGATTCATCCAGCAGCACTGAGAACCCTTTATTGAGCAGCGCTAGCGGGGAGATGCCACCTGCTTGCAAACCAGTGAGCTCTTCTGCTTCAGCCTGGGTGGGGAGGTGCACTTTCTTCTCGTTGACGGCAGCCGCTACTGCTTTGAGATCTACATCGCCAGTGCCCGGCACAACGCACAATAAGGGTTTCTTGGGTGGCCGCACAACCACGATAGTCTTGTAAACGATCTCGATGGGAAGGTTTAAGAGCTCAGCGGTTTCGATGGCACCGAATTTCTCAGCGGGAAGCTCGAATGCTTCGTATTTGATCTTCTTCGAATCCAACATGCGAGTTACATTGTTGATCACAGGCATTATTACTTCTCTTTAATAACGTAAATGGGGTTGGAAAAGATCCAGCCTCGGCGTTTGCCCATGAAACGGATGTAACTTTCCACCCGGTAAGCCCCTGGTTCAGAAATGGGAAACGCGAGTACATTATTATCTCTAGATTGATACAACAGCTTGCCATTACACAGCAAGCGGATCTCTGCCTTTTGCGGTAAGCGGATGCGAGCGGTTGCGCCTTTGTTGAGGGTGAAGGTCTGCCCCAATGTCGCCTCAGAATCATCATCAACGATGCTGAAGGAAAAACCGCGCGTGGAGGCGGGCAGATCATAGCCGACGAAGGAGGAGCCGTTTTTGAGCGCCTGGTAGACAGTCTGCTCATCCTTGGCCAGATCGCCGCTCAGCTCGTTTTCTACCAGCAGGTGATTGTTGATGGTACTGAAATGAAACGCATAGGGGAAGATGATCTTCTTGAATGGGCCAATGTGGATTATGAGATTGTGGGCATCCACACCGCCGACCGCATTCACTTTTTGACCGGCGGCCAGGAGTTCATCCCAGCGGCGCAGCGTGACGGGAAGGGGGCCTTCGGCCATGGATTCCGGGAAGAAAGCGTTTTTGAGCAGACGCGGCAGGGTCTGCGAGACCGATTTAAGTTCGCTCAATCCGTTCCACAGTTCAATGCCGGTATATCCCTGAACCTGCCAATCTACCCAAGAGATATCATCTTCGTGGAAAAGAGGCAGGGCAAACTCATCTGGATGGGCCAGGAAAGCGATGCCGTCTGCCTTGTTCACCTCATCCAGCAGTTCCTGGGGTTGAGAGGCGAAGGTGGCCATTTCTTTGCCAGCGCCGAATACCAATAGATGGTTCTTCTGCGGGTCACGGTCCTGGTTGTGGACTTCTTCGCCGGTTAGGAAGAGTACCTTCTTGCGATAGTATTCGTAGGTTCCTTCCACACCTTTGACCAAAACATTATGGTCGGTCAGGATAACAACATCTACATTGGTCTGGGCGGCGGCTTTAAGAATATCTGAGTAGTGCCCCGTGCCATCAGAATAGGTTGAATGGATATGCAGGCTGCAAATTAGTTCTTTCATCAGGTTGACGTTTTCCAGTAATAAACGGTATAATTTCCCCTGTTGTAAATTCAGGAGGTCTTACGTGAAAATCTTTGTCGATATTGCCTTGATTATAACTTCAGTTGCACTGATTGTAAGCGTGATTTTGCAGAACAAGGGTGTCGGCCTGGGCGGCCTCACCGGTGGCGATTCTGGTGGTGTCTTCACCGCTCGCCGTGGAATTGAAAAGACCCTGTTCTGGATCACCATTGTGCTGTCTGGGTTGTTCTTCATCTTGACAATGACCGCAGTTTTGTTGGCCTAATAAACTATTGGGATTGATCTGAACTTTATCCCTATAGATTCGAGGACGGTTTCCCTTGATAGAGGGAAGCCGCCTTTTCGTTTATAATAAAACTTATGAAAAAATTCCGTTGGCAAATTCTCATCCTATGTGTTACAGGGTTGGTTGTAGGCATTTTGCTCATCCTTGAACGACAGGGAGGCATCCTTAGCTCAACTTCCCCTCAGGCTGCTTCTGGCGGTATTTACACCGAAGCACTGGTTGGTTCATTACAACGGCTAAACCCGATCCTGGATCAGGCAAACGAGGCTGACCAGGATGTTGACCGTCTGATCTTCTCCGGATTGGTAAAATTTGATTCAAGAGGAAATGCTGAAGGCGATCTGGCTAAAAACTGGTCAGTCTCTGATGATGGCATTCTCTACACCTTTGAATTGAACGACAATGTGAAGTGGCACGATGGAAAAAGTTTTTCAGCTGATGATGTGATCTTCACGATCGATCTGCTCAAAGCAGGTGGTGCTTCCATTCCGGCGGATCTCTCCAAATTCTGGACAGACATCACTGTAGTTAAACTGGATGATACACATCTTCAATTTAAACTTCCGCAGGCGTTCGCGCCTTTCCTCGATTACCTTACCTTTGGCGTCTTACCTCAGCACTTGCTAAATGGACAAACCTACGATCAGATCGTTGCTTCCTCCTTTAATTTGCAACCAGTAGGAACGGGTCCATTTCTGTTCAGTGATATTTCGGTCGAAGGCGACCAGATCAAAGGCATCACCTTGTCTGCCAACAAGAACTATTACGGACAGAAGCCTTTTATCCAGCAGATCGTGTTCCGCTACTATCCTGATTCAGCCTCTGCCTACCAGGCCTACAAAGATGGCTACGTTCAGGGCATCAGCAAGGTAACCAATGATGTCTTGCCAGATGTTTTAGCAAACAATGACCTGGCTGTGTATTCCGGTCGTATGCCGCAGTTGAGCATGGTCTTCATTAATTTGAAAGATGAATCGGTTAGCTTCTTCCAAGATGTGAAAGTACGAAAAGCCCTTTACCTGGCAATCAATCGGCAACAGATCATCGATAAGGTCTATAACGGTCAGGCTATCAAAGCCAACGGGGTTATCTTCCCCGGTACCTGGTCATATCTGGAAAGCACCCCAACTTATGCCTACGACCCCGACCAGGCCAAAGACCTGCTAAAAGAAGCCGGATATGTGGTCTCTGGTGACACGGAGACAGTACGGAAAAAAGATGATACAGAATTGAAATTTGTGCTTTCTTATCCAGATGATGACTTGCACAAAGCTATCGCTGAGATGATCCAGAAAGATTGGAAAGCGCTGGATATTAGCGTATCCCTGGAAGCTGTCCCTGTGGATGTCTTTGTAAAAGAAAAACTCGATTCTCGCGGATACCAGGCTGCCCTGGCAGATATCAATTTCGCAAATTCTCCTGATCCGGATCCTTATCCCTTCTGGGATCAGGGACAGATCACAGGTGGGCAGAATTATTCGCAGTGGAATGACCGTACCGTCAGTGACACACTGGAACAGGCAAGAGTTACGGTTGACCAGGCAGAAAGATCGCGCCTGTATCATAATTTCCAATACTTGTTTGCTGAACAGATCCCTGCCTTCCCACTGTTTTACCCGGTATATAACTATGCCGTGGACAAACAGATCCAGGGGGTCTCTATGGGGCCTCTGTTCAGTACCAGCGACCGGTTTGAGGCCGTAACTGGTTGGTTCATGGTCTCCAAACGGACCGGTACCGAAGAACCCGCCCAATAAGGTGAGATGGAAGAGACTGATCAAGACCTCCGTTACCTTACATCTGGCTTAGAAGATCTCCCGCAATACCTATCTTCTAATAACCTTTTCTGGCCGCTCGGCCAGATTTCAACCCCTCTGACAATTGGCAACCTTCTCTTTTCTTTGAGAAGGTTGCTGTCTAATTCCAGGGATGAGTCTGCAGCGCAAGAGCTTGGCCTCCGACTTGACCAGGTGCGGACCGCCAACCGCGCTTTGTTCCAAAAGAAGGAACAAGAGGAGGTGAGCGCCAGAGTGAGAGAATGGCAAAATAGTGTGGAAGATTGGCAGGAAAACGGGGTTGATCTGCCTTCGCTTCATACTGAAATGCGGAACCGGGTTGTGCTGGAACTTTTGCTGTCTGACCTGGAACGTGTTGAGATCAAGACCAATCTGCAGATCGACGGTGCAGACCAAAGGTTTATGGAAATGACCGAAGCAGGAGAGTTCATCTGGGAAAAGGATCTCGAAAAAGGTTTCCCGCAAGAACCTTTCTGGTATTTGTGGCGCCAGCCACTGGGGAGGAAAAAATGACAAAGCTTTTTACAGGCAAGGGTGATGATGGTACGACTGGCCTGCTAGGTAATGAACGCGTCATCAAATCGGACATGCGGATTGAAACGATCGGAACCTTGGATGAATTGAATGCTTTCCTGGGCAACGCTCGTGCCAATATTGCAGAGGTGAGAGTGAAGAACACGCTGGTGGAAATTCAGCGTGATCTTTATAAGATCATGACCGATGTAGCCGTAACCAAGAGCGCCGAGGGAAAATTTCAACCGTTCCCTTCCAGTCGGGTGTCATTTTTGGAAGATACTATTGAAGAGATCTCCCAGACCACTGAGATTCCCAATGAATTCATCATTCCGGGCGAGACCAGACAATCTGCGCTATTCTCCATCTGCCGTGCAGTAGCCAGGCGAGCGGAACGGCATCTGGTAGACCTGACTTCTCGGGACGAGCTAAAGAACCCGGAAATTCTACGTTATATCAATCGTCTCTCTTCATTGCTCTTTCTGTTGGAGATCAAATTCTCCAAGACAGGGCGGGATAAAAATCTTCGTTATGCAAAGGTAGAGTCATGATCGGAACGTTAATCAATACAGCGACCATCGTAGTTGGTGGGGGGTTGGGCCTATTATTAGGCTCAAAATTGAACGACAAATTGAAGAATACCGTCATAGCAGGGTTGGGGGTCTTCACGACTGTTTATGGCATTTCCCTGTTCCTTAAAACGGGAAATTCTCTGATCGTTTTAGGTAGCGTCCTGATAGGCATTTTATTGGGGGAGTGGTGGCATATCGAAGATGGGCTCAACGCCCTGGGAAGCTGGTTGGAGAGCAAGTTCAATAGTCAGAGTCATGACAGCGGACAGAAAGACTTCATCAAAGGATTTGTCACTGCCTCTCTGGTATTTTGTATTGGACCTATGGCCATTATTGGATCCATCGAAGATGGATTGACGGGAAACTTTAATACACTGGTCGTCAAAGCGATATTGGATGGATTTACCGCAATGGCTTTTGCTTCCAGTTTGGGGGTGGGTGTGCTCTTTTCGGCGGTTATGGTGTTGCTCTACCAGGGGGGCATCACTTTGTTGGCGGGGCAAGTACAACATGTTGCCACCACCTCCATGATGAATGAATTGACGGCCACAGGAGGGGTAATCTTGGTAGCACTGGCCATCAGCAGTTTATTGGAGATCAAAAAGATCAGAACAGGGAACTTTTTACCTGCGCTGCTGGTGGCGCCACTGATCGTATGGGTGATCAGTCTTTTCTAAAACAAAAGCTGTCTTCATTTTTGAAGGCAGCTTCTTTTTTGTGAATCTAAGATGAATTACTTACCAGCCAAGGCTGCTTCGATCGCAGAAACAGCTTCGCCAGCACTGTAGATCTTGCCATTGACCATGATGGTCGGGGTGGAATTGACACCCTGGCTGGATGCATAATTATTGGCATCATCCACAGCAGTTTTGTATTTACCTGAGCTCAAACACTGATTGAAGGTGGTTGTGTCCATACCCAGCTTTGATGCAAATGCCTGTAATTTGGCAGTGGTGAAATCGCCAACGTTCTCACCAGTATGATTGGCGAAGAGCATGTCACGATAATCCCAGAACTTGCCCTGGTCATTGGCACAATAAGCGGCTTCAGCAGAATCAATTGATTCCTGGCCTAAAAATGCCATGGGAGCGTAGGTGTAATATACTTTGCCGGTGGCTACATAATCTTTTACAATGCCGGGTTCAACCTGTTCCCAGTACATCTGGCAATACGGGCATTGGAAATCAGCGAATTCAACTACTTTTACCGGTGCATTCGGATCACCCATATTCAATTCACTGGCATTCGGGTGCTCGCGAGTATCAGCGGTCACGACCTTGGGCAGTTTTGAAAGTACGATCAAGCCAACGATCACAACTGCAAAGACAGCAATAATCAGAATTACAACCAGATCCTGGCGTTTCTGTTTACTGCGATTCTGTTTTACAACGTCACGTTTTCCCATATTAATCCTCCAAAGATAGATGCGATTTTCTCATAAACCACCAAGTTTGTCCAGTTTTTTATGAAAAAATTCATGAAAATTATTGCCATAATACCGGATAGTCTTCTCCGGTAAGTTCAAAACCTAAAGTTTGGTAAAGGTTAAGAGACGCTTCGTTATTGTTTTGAGTGTTTACCGTTATCTGAAATTTCCCGCGCCGACTGAAATAAGCCAGCATTTCACGAACCAGGGCTTTGCCGATCTTTTGATGCCGGTATTCGGGTAGAACTGCCAAACGCGCCAAATGGGCAGAATACTGGTTGGCAGTGCTGATCTCATAGCCGATGATATTTCCATCAAGTTCAGCAACCGTGCTGCGCTCAGCCTGCAAATAGGCGAGTTTGATGGCTTCGGCTGAATTTGTCCAAATATTCTCAAAGGCGGCAGCGTCTAGGCTGGCTACCGTGGGGATGTCTTGCGGTTCCATGGGGCGAAGGAGAATGTTAGCCGGTAGTGAAACAGGGGGAGGTAGATGATGATTCCAGATGAGCACCACGATCTTTTGTTGAATGGAGAATCCTTCTGTACATAAAAGTTGGGTGAACCATTCTTCCAGTCCAACGGCAATCGGCATTGCGTTTTGTTTTTGTAGTTGTTCACTTGCAACGGAAAAAAGACTGCACCAGGCCTGATTAGTGGTGA
>CAZWKK010000054.1:0-10026 GCA_964634855.1 uncultured Anaerolinea sp. | reverse complement strand
TCCAGCGCCTTTTTTACCGCCACGGCGCGGTGACTAAAGCGGTTCTTCTCCTCCAAGGCCAGATCTGCTAGGGTCTTACCGGCTTCTGGGATAAAGAAGATGCGGTCATAACCAAAACCAAATTCTCCGCTCTCCGTTTCTGTGATCTCGCCATAGACATCGCCTTCAAACAGGCGTGGATCGGCCTCAGGGGCCGCCACAGCCACGGAACAGTGGAAGTGTGCCTTCCAGGGTCTGGGGTGGTTTTTAAGCTCTCCCAGCAGCTTTGTGCGGCGTTCAACATCAGATCCGGCATATCTGGCCGAATAAACCCCCGGCCGGCCACCCAGAGCATCCACCTCAAGCCCGGTATCATCTGCCAGGCTGATGAGGCCGCTGGCCTGGCAAAAAGCTACGGCTTTGAGAAGGGCGTTCTCATCGTAAGTCTGTCCACTTTCGTCAACATCCAGGGACAGCCCAATGTCTTTTGGGGTAACAACTTCATATCCGCTCTCTTGCAGCAGATCCTTGAGTTCAGCACATTTTCCGGCATTGGTAGTGGCGATAAGGAGCTTCATATTATTTGTTATTTATCTCATATAAATGATAAAAAGTTGACTTCATTAAAACGCTATGCTATAATTTTAGCATTGAAAATATCTTTTATGTTACCAATAGATTTCTGTGAATAGTCAACGTTATCCCCTTCGTATTAATGTCGGTTTCCTTCGAAACGAACCCCTCGGCAGCTCCCGTGATATACATTTTGAGTTTGCCGAACTCACACTCCCCCCTGATTTTCTCGTCAAAAATCTCACCGGGGGAGCACATATTTCCAGAACCCCTCAAGGGTTGTTGTTTGAGTGCACCTTTAAAGGCAGTACTTCTTTAGAGTGTGTTCGCTGCCTGGAACCTTTCGTACAAGAGTTGAACACTGAATTTAGCGATGTCTTCTCTTACAAAAATGTAGAGTTCACGGAATCCGGGTTGGTGGTTCCTGATGACGGGAACGTTGACCTGGATCCATTGGTTAGAGAATATCTGCTGCTCGACTTGCCCATCAAACCTCTGTGTAAACCAGATTGTCTGGGCCTTTGCACAGTTTGCGGCGAGAACCTTAACCAGAACACCTGCGAGCATCAGGCACGTATCGAAATCGAATAAATCAAATAGTGGGTTGAAACATTGGATGGGGAGACCAGGTTTCTACTGCACAGCGCTTTCAAAAATATAAAGGAGGGTTTGGTTGGCGAATCCTGGAAGACGGAAGCGAAACGCCGAAATATTAAGTATGCTGCTTGAAAAAGCAGATATACAGGGTTACCTTACCACCGAAGACCTGATGGAGTTCTATCCGGATGTTGCCAAGGATGCAGAACACATCGAAGCGGTGGTGGTGGCTTTACGTCGCCACGGCGTGGACATTCTGGACAACGAGAATGATTTTGACCTCGCTGACTCAGATGCCTCGCTGCCCTCCAGCGATTTTGAATCCTTCTCGAATCTGGAAAACATCTCCTCCGATGATACCATCGGTCTGTATCTCAAAGAAATGTCACGAGTACCCCTGCTCAACCTGGATGAAGAAATGAGCATTGCCAAGCGCATTGAGCTGGGGCGCAGCAGTAAAAAAGAGTTGGAAAGCAATCATAAAGACGATACCCAACGCATGGAATTGCAAGACTTCGTAGATGACGGCATCGCCGCTCGCGAACACCTGATCAAAGCCAACACCCGCCTGGTGGTCAGTGTTGCCAAACGCTACATGGGCCGCGGCGTTCCCTTTTTGGATCTGATCCAGGAAGGCAACCTGGGGTTGATGAAGGCGGTGGAGAAGTTCGATTACCACCGCGGATTCCGCTTCTCCACTTATGCCACCTGGTGGATCCGCCAGACCATCACCCGCTCCATCGCCGACCAGGGACGCACCATCCGTGTGCCAGTACACATGGTGGATCGTATTCGCCAGCTTTACAAACTGACGCATGAAATGGAGCAAGAGCTCGGCCGTGCTCCCACAAATGAGGAATTGGCCGAAAAACTGGATGTACCCATCTCAAAAGTGGAGTGGATGCTGCGCGTTTCCTGGCTGCCACTCTCACTGGAAAGCCCCATCAACGACGATGAGGAAGATTCTGAGCTGGGCCAGTTTGTGGAAGATCAGCTCACCCCCACTCCCATTCAGAGCGCCTACGCCAAGTTATTGCGCGAAAAGATCGAAGAAGTGCTGGATACGCTGCCTCCACGCGAGGCGCGCATATTGCGCCTGCGTTTTGGTCTGGAAAACGGCCACAATTACACTCTGGAAGAGGTGGGCGAAAAGTTTGGCCTGACCCGCGAACGCATCCGCCAGATCGAGAGCAAAGCGTTACGCCGTCTGCGTCATCCGCGCCGCTCTCGCCAATTACGCGATTACTTATAAAAGATCGGGATTCTTGCGAATCCCGATCTTTTTCATTTATCTTTCAGTTCAGTTTCTTCTTCCCATTTGGCCACAGCCGCTTTAATGAGCTGTTTCACTTCAGGGTAAGGAACTTCATCCACCCCACCAAACTGTTCCAGGCCAACCCAAACCTTCACCCCTTGTTGACCATCTTCCTCTAAATGAACATTTTGTGTTTGATGAGGGCCATTCTCTGCCAGATTTTTGATCACGTCATTGATCTGTTCCACAATTGAGAGTGGTTTAGGTTTGGCAGTTGGCATTGGGGGATTTATGGCGACCACTGCCGGGATAGGTTCAACGATCTTGGGTGCTTCAATGCCCAGGTCTTCCAACTTTTCCTGTTTGGGCGCTTGCCCAGTAAGCCCCTGTTTGACAATGGGATCTATGGGGGCAAAAACCCCTGCAGCAAAAGGATCTGAGATGATCTCAGGATCGATCTTGGCTGGCGTTTGAGGAATCGGGGCAGCAGGCATGGCAGACGTTTTCACTTCTGGTTTTGCAGTTTGTCCAGCCCATTCATTCCAGCCATCCAACAATCGCAACACACGTTTCTTCTGTTCAGGGGTCAATTCTACAAAAGTTCTGTAGTAATCCCCATCCAACTGGGTGATCACTTTTTTTGTGGACGGGCTATAGAATAAACGACCAGCCTCGCTGTAGCCTTCATCGGTCATTTCTTTTGGCAGAGGATTTTCTGTGGGGGTTTTTGGCTCCCGATTGAATAACGTAGCGAGCAAAAGCCCTAATAAGAGGCCTACCACCCCGGCCAAAATCAATTGAACGATCGATGAGAGTGTGGAAAACATAGCTACCTTCTCCGAACTTCGCGGCCTAAAATGGCCTCAGCATGATAATTAATGATACAACATTCTCCCCGGCAAATTCACATTTTTACTCAAATTTTACTCTGGCTGGCAGTGTGGGCAATAATGGCTGCTTCGCTGACCAATGACACGGCGTTCTATTGGAGTTCCGCATTTCTGGCATGGCTCTCCGGTACGCTGGTATACCTTGAAATAGTTCTGAAAATCGCCGCCACGGTATACCCAATCGATGCTGGCGCCGTTACGACGGATACCCTCTTCCATTACTTCACGAATCCCAGAAAGCAATGCGTTGGCCTGCTCAGGCGTCACTTCACAGGCTGGCAGGCTGGGATGAATGCCCGCCAGGAACAAGGCTTCATCTGAGTAGATGTTACCCACCCCCGCGATGACACTCTGATCGAGCAACACGCTCTTGATGGCCCGTCTGGAACCGTGGAAACGCTGGTAAAGCTCCTGCCCCGTCAAAGCTGGGTCAAAGGGCTCCGGCCCAAGGGCATGGATCACCTGGGCGCGTTCTTTCACCAGCCAGGCACGGCCAAATTTGCGCGTGTCATTGAAGACCAGCTTCATCCCGTCAGCAAAATCGATTTCAAGGCGATCATGCGGCAGGCGTGGCTGAGTTTGCGGCTCCACGCGTAGATCACCGCTCATTCGCAGATGAAAAAGCAACTCTTCATCGCTAAGGGAGATAACAATAAACTTTCCACGCCTTTCTACCCCACGCACGCTTTGACCGGGCAAACGGGCCAGGAATTCTGACACAGAAGGTGTGGCTACACTTCGTTCCCAAAACACCTGCACTGAGCTGATGCTCCTACCCACAATACCGGGTCGGGTATCCATCCCCACATGCTCCTGCCAGGGTAAATTGGCAGAATTGCGTAAAGATCTGGCAATGGTTTCTACTTCAGGTAATTCAGGCATAGTTAGCTTTAAACAAAAAGAGGCACCCGGGAGTTCCCCTGATGCCTCTTCTACCTTTCTATTCGTTAAAGAGTTCGCCCACGCTGCGACCCTCGTTGGCTCGCTGGATGACCTCTCCGATGAGGGGTGCCACAGAAAGCTGCGTGAGACGGCCGTTGAATTTAGCCACCTTCTCCGCAGGAATGGGAATTGTATCTGTGGTGATGAATTCCTTGACCGGTAATGCAGCCAGGTTTTCTGCTGCGTTGCCAGAAAAGACAGGGTGTATGAAGGACATATAAATGTTGCGGGCACCGCAGCTCTGCACCAGTTTGACGGCCTGAGAGACCGAGCCGCCGGTATCCACTTCGTCGTCCACGATGATGCAGTCGCGGCCTTTGACGTCACCGATCAGAGAGAGTGCCTGAGCTTTTGAATCGTTGCTGATGCGGCGTTTTTCAATAAAGGCCAATGGGGCATCCAGGGCGACGGCGTAATTACGCGCCTTCTTGGCAAAGCCCAGGTCGGCGGTCACCACAACGGGGTCGACCATTTCGCTCTTTTTCTTTTTAAGGTAATCGATGAGGATGTAGAAAGCGGTCAGTACATCGCCGGCGATGGAGAAAAAGCCCTGGATCTGACCAGCATGCAGATCAAGTGTCATATAGCGGTCAGCACCGGCCACTTCGATCATATCGGCCACCAGTCTTGCGGTGATGGGAATGCGCGGCTGATCTTTTTTATCTGAGCGGGCGTAGCAGAGGTAAGGCACCACGGCGGTGATACGAGCTGCTGAATCCAGGCGCAGGGTCTGGATGAGGATGAGCAGTTCCATCAGGTTGCGATGCACTGGCACTGAGGTCGTCTGGATCACATAACAATCCTGACCGCGCACGCTGGAATGAAGTTTGACAAATAGATTGTCGTTCGGGAATTGGATGATGTCCCGATCCATCAGGGGCAAGCCCATAAAATCTGCGATGCGGTTGGCCAGATCCGGGCAAGCCGTTCCCGCATAAAGCTTGATATCCCCATATTTCATTCTTTCGTGTCGCGCCACATTAAGTATTGGCATAAACAACCTCCTAAAACTAAACGCCTTTCCACTCAGATTGTAAGATGCTCATTAAGATCAAATCGATAAACCGACCATTCTTAAATACAGCTTCTCGCTGTATTCCTTCTTGCACAAATCCGGCTGCCTCATAAGCTTTCTTGGCACGCGGATTTGTGGAATACACATTCAAATAAATACTGTGCAAATTCAAGTCTTCAAAACCATGTTTCAGAACCAGGCGGGTCGCTTCGGTGCCAAGACCCTGGTTCCAGAATTCTTTCTCGCCAATAAAAATACCAAACTCTGCGCAGCGATTCACCGATTCGATATTGTGCAGACCGCAGTTGCCAATATGGACCCATTCGTCGTTGACCAGCGTTTCGATGGCAAATACCTGCCCTTCGGTGGGCGGAATTTCCTCCTGTCTCTCAAACCACTTCTCTTCCATTCCTTTAGAGAGAGGCGAATTGATGAGAAGGAACTGCGTCACCTCGCGGTCATTGAGCCAGCGGACAAAGCGCGGGATATCTTCGCGTTCAATGGCTCGTATACGAACTCTGTTGCCAACGATCATTTCTACCTCTTATGGGGTCAAACGGGTCGGTCCGCGGAAGATGTAAACCGCTTCGCGAATATTGTTCATCCCCAACAATACCATCATCAAACGGGAAAGGCCAAGGCCGTAACCGCCGTGTGAGGGGCAACCGTAACGGAAGAAATCCAAATAGTACTGGATGGGCTCCAGGTGCAAACCCTTCTCGATGGCCTGTTTGGCCAGAACTTCGGGTCGATGCTCGCGCTGGGCGCCGGTGGTGATCTCAAGCCCACTGGCGATGAGGTCAAAGCTCTTCGTCAGGCTGGGATCTTCTTCTTTACGCATGTGATAGAAGGGCCTTACAGTGATGGGCCAATCGGTAAGAAAGACGAAGTCATGATTATATTTCTCTTTTACGTAGGCGGCAATTTCTCTTTCGCCTGCGGGGTCAATATCGCCTTTCTTCTCAGGAGGAAGAGTATACCCTCGCCCTTTGAGAATTTCAATCGCCTCGCGCATGGGAATGCGTGGGAAAGGCAAAGTGGGCACCACGATCTCTGTGCCAAACAACTCTTTCACAGCTTCCCCATGTTTGTCTTTGACCTGCTGATAAACGTATTGCAGCATTTCTTCTTCAGAGCGCATCACATCATCGTGCGAGTCAATAAAGGAAATCTCTGCATCCACACCGGTGAATTCGGTCATGTGGCGGGCGGTAAAGCTGGGATCTGCACGGAAGACAGGGCCGATCTCAAAAATGCGCTCAAAACCGGCTGCCATGGCCATTTGTTTGTAAAATTGCGGACTTTGTGCCAGGTAGGCTTTTTGTTCAAAGTAATCCAGAGAGAACAACTCTGCGCCGCTCTCACTGGGGCTGCCCGTCAATTTGGGCGAATGGATCTCAACAAAATTGTTTTTCAGCCAGTACTCACGCATGGCGGCTTCAACGGTGGTTTCCACCTTAAAGAGCAGATTGTTGATGGGCCTGCGCAGATCCAAATAACGCCAATCCAGACGGTAATCGAGCGTGGGAATGGTTTCAGCAAAGGGATCGAATGGCAGGGGCACTTCGGCGTTGTTCACAACCTGCAGGGTCTCCAGTTGGATCTCCAGCCCACCCAGCTTGACCACAGGGTTATCGATGACCTTGCCAGTGACGATGACGGATGATTCAGCGCCCAAAACGGAGATCTGTTGCGCCAGTTCTTCGTTGTTGGGTTTCCAATGCACCACCTGCACCAGACCTGTGGCATCACGGACAATAATAAACTGGAGCTTCTTCTGATCCCGCAAGGTCTGCAAAAATCCGCAGATCTTTACCTCTTCACCGATCTTACTGCGTAAGTCTTTGATGGCCGTTCGTTCCATGCTTCACCTCGAATGATTCAATAACCAGTCTACGGCCTGATCTGGCGACCAATGATGCTGATCCACCTCATTCAGTGCCGAAAAAAATCTTTCTTTGCCTTCATCAGTCTGCCAGGGGGCCATGAGACGTTCCTGCAAGGCAGCCAGAATTTCTGTTTTTAAGCGCTCTTTTTCAATTGCATCCAGGTGGCCGCTCTGGCGCAAGTATTGATAATGGTTTTGAATTGCACCGGCCAGTTCTGCAATGCCTTCTTCTCCGATAGCAACCGTCTTGATGATTGGCGGCACCCAGGCGGTAGATATATCCTCAGCCTGTACGGGCTCGCTGGAATGACCCGGTTTGCGGTTGATTGCCGTGCTGTAGCCAAGTTCCAGGTTGCTGCGCAAGGCGCGTTCGGTGTTTTCTGAACCGGGCAGATCTGCTTTGTTGATCACCAGAATATCGGCAATCTCCATGATGCCCGCTTTGATAGCCTGAATGTCATCGCCAAAACCGGGCGCTTCCACCACCAGGGTGGTGTGGGCTACATGTGCGATCTCGATCTCGGCCTGCCCCGCCCCCACCGTCTCTACAATAATGAAATCGAAGCCGGCTGCATCAAAGACCTGTACCAGGCGGGCTGTGGTTGCAGCCAGGCCGCCGACGGCACCGCGCGAGGCCATGGAACGAATGAACACACCGGGGTCTCCGGCGAGATCACGCATACGCACGCGATCACCCAAAATGGCGCCGCCTGTAAAGGGGCTGGAAGGATCCACAGCCACCACCGCCACAGTCTTCTTTAATGTGGCACGGATATAAGCAGTGAGCCGGTTAACCAGCGAAGACTTGCCTGTCCCCGGTGCGCCGGTGACGCCAATGCGGTGGGCATTGCCTGTGTGTTTGTAAAGAGCATCCAACACCTGGCGTGCATGCGGGTCGTTATTCTCTACCTGGGTAAGAAAACGAGAAAGACTGAGTCGATCCCCCGCCAGAAGCGCCTCTTCTACTGCCGTCAAACGGTCCATCCTTTTAAATCAAATTCACCCGGGTCTTGCAGAATTAGTACAAATGGTCTCTTGCTCAAATTGGGTCTGCATTACCTCAGGTGTGATTTTTACTACTTCTCCCCTATCAGTGTATGGATATCTTCGACCACCTTTGAGGTGGGTGTGCCAGGGCCGTATACGGCGCTGACCCCCATTTTTTCCAGGTCTTTGATATCTTCTTCGGGGATAATACCGCCCACAAAGATGTGAACGTCTTTCTGACCATTCGCCTTGACCAGATCAATGACCCGCGGAACCAGGGCCATGTGCGCACCGGAGAGGATGGACAGCCCAACAAATTGAACATCTTCCTGCAAAGCCGCCTCGGCGATCATCTCCGGGGTTTGACGCAGCCCGGTATAGATCACTTCCATGCCGGCATCACGCAAGGCGCGTGCCACTACCTTGGCGCCTCTATCGTGGCCATCCAGGCCAGGTTTGGCGATCAAGACACGAATTTTCTTCTCTGTCATGGGGTCTCCATCAAGTGGGTTCTTTTTTCATTATACCCTTTCCTACCAGTGACCAACCTTAAGGATAACTAAAAGAATGGCTAAATCTGATTATTTCTTCTTATTAATTCTCTGTACAATTAATAAATGGAACCATTTTTGTTTGACCCTACTCATAATCTGGAAGAAATCCGTGTCTGGCAGAAGCATCTGCCCGGACCTTCTTCCTTGACCGATTTTGAAGAGATCATCCAACTGGAAGCGGTGCAAAAGCGGACCCGCCTGTGGCGACAAGATGGTGCGCTGGTGGCGCTAGCTTATGTAGATAATTTCAACAATCTACTCTTTGAGATCGTGCCGGAGAAGACAAACAAAGCATTGGAAGACAGCATCGTTGATTGGGGCGTGGCCTGCCAAAAGGCCCTCAATGATCAGCGGCAGCGTTCAGACACTTTGGATGCCTGCACCCGGGCAGATGCGCCGCTTCATTTACGTGTGCTGCAAGAACATGGATTCATTGCCTCTGCTACACGCAGCCTCAGATACCGACTTTCGCTTGAGGTTCCGCTCAAAGAGGCTTCCCTTCCCTTCGGTTTTAGCATTCGGCCAGTTTATGGAGAATCTGAGGTGGAAGCGCTGGTCAACCTGCACCGCGCCGCCTTTGGTACCCAGGCCATGACCATTGAAGAACGGCTCTCCATCATGCACGCACCTAATTACCGCCCGGAACTGGACCTGGTAGCAACCGACAGGAACGGTACCCTGGCAGCCTTTTGTATTGTCGGCCTGGAAGAAGATGAGAACGGAAGAATTGGTTCTGCAGACCCCATCGGCACCCACCCGGCCTTTCAGAAAAAAGGGCTGGCCAAAGCATTGATCTGCCACACGGCACAACTGCTTAAAGACCTGGGGGCAACCTGCGTGCTTACCGGCACCAGCAGCGAGAACCTGCCCATGCAGTATTTGGCACAGGCTGTGGGCTTTGACCTTTACCGAGAGGACATCTGGTTCACAAAAAGATTGGACTGATTATGGCTTACAAGATCATTCACAACCCAGACTTTCCGCAGCATGAACTGGACGCGTTGGGAAATGGAATTGAAGAATTTACAGCACGCCAGGTTGGCCCCAGTGACCGCCAGGACCTGATCTTGATGGCATACGATGAAGAGGGCACCCTCATTGGTGGATTGGAAGGCAACACCGAGAAGGGCTGGTTCTACATCAGCGCGCTGTGGGTGGCAGAATCTGCTCGCGGAGGCGGCCTGGGCAGCGCATTGATGCACGAGGCGGAGATCATTGCCATTGAACGCGGTTGTAAAAATATGTATCTGGATACCCTCAGTGTACAGGCGCCGGAGTTCTATCAAAAACTGGGCTTTACCCGCTTTGCTAAGCTGGAAGACTTCCCCGGTGAAGTGAGCAAGATC
>CAZWKK010000053.1:0-10103 GCA_964634855.1 uncultured Anaerolinea sp. | reverse complement strand
AGACGTTGGGTTGTGATCTGAACCATATTTTGAACCTTTAGTGGTATTGGTGCTTGGATTATGCTAGATTACTCGATCTTCTGCCAATTCTGGATCTCAATGATGTTGCCTTCAGGATCGCGGGCATAGACCATGGTGCCGATCTTGCCGGGATAATTGGCCCGAATGAGCTTGCCCAATTGTCCGCCGCCGGCTTTCAGAACGGCCTGTAAGGTGGCCTCTACATCATCAACTTCAAAAGCCAAATGGGCCAACCCGCTGGCATTAATGATGGGTTCGCCCCTATCGATCACCGTATCATATTGGAAAACTTCCAGGGTGGGGCCAGAATCGCCATGACCGGGAAGCAGCAAGTGTTCACCGATGATGTGTGCATCGGGCACGCCGCTGAGATCTGCTAACCAGGGATTACGCAGATCACGTTTCTCGCCGATGCTGCGGCATTGAAATACCTCTGTGTAAAACCGGATCAGCCGTTGGGCGTCCCTGGCAATGATGTTGGTGTGCGCGTAGCGAAACATTCATATCCTCCCAGAAAAGAATTCTGACCTAACAAAAAAGCCATGCAATACCACGCATGGCTGATTCAAGGCGGAGAGGGTGGGATTCGAACCCACGGTGACCCAAAGAGCCACAACGGTTTTCGAGACCGCCCCGTTCAACCACTCCGGCACCTCTCCAAACGCCAAGATTATAACCGATAAAGCTTAAATTTCCACCGTTTGTTGATAATCGGGGTAGGTCACCGGGCCAATACCTTCTTCTTCCAGTTTTTGTTTAAAGACCGCGGCAACTTCTGGATCTCCATGGACCAGGTAGATCTGTTTGGCATGGCCTTTTACTTTGCGGGCATACTGCAAGAGCATTTCCTGTCCGCCATGAGCAGAAAGGCCGCCAATGGTTTCCACTTCAGCGCGGCGCTCAAACAGCTGGCCAAAGATGCGCACCTGCGTATCCCGTTCGGCGAGGCGACGACCCAAAGTATCCGGAGCCTGCCAGCCAACGATGAGGATGGTGTTATTAGGATTCTCGATGTTGTTGCGTAAATGGTGCAAGATCCGTCCGGTCTCTGCCATACCAGAGGCTGAAATAATGACCATAGAACCCTGCATATTGTTTAAACTCTTCGATTCTTCTACGGAGCCGACGTAGTGAAGCCCCTTGAAATCAAGCGCTGGGTGGCGGCGCTGCAGCATCAACTGGCGGGCTTCTTCATCAAAATACTCCGGAAACTCCAGGAAGATCTTGGAAGCTTCCACGGCCAGTGGGCTGTCTACATACACAGGGATCTCTTTGACCTCACCGTTTGAGATCATGCGGTTGAGGAAATAGACAATATCTTGGGTGCGTCCAACAGCAAAAGCAGGAATAATGATCTTGCCATTGCGTTTGACTGTCTTCATTACTACATCGCGGAATTCTTCATAAGCTTCTTCGATGCTGCTGTGAGGTTTGTCGCCATAGGTGCATTCCATAAGCAAATAATCTACATCTTCATCGGGGAGTACTGGCTCTGGCAGAAGGGGCATATCCACGCGGCCAATATCACCGGAGAACCATATTTTTTTGTGGACACCATTCTCTTCAATGTCTAATACTATGGCGGCAGATCCTAAAATGTGACCTGCGTTCACGAAGCGAACGGTCACCCCGGGTACTGGAGAGAACGCCTCATCGTACTTGACCGGGTAATACTGTTTGCATGCTTCGATGGCATCTTCTGTGGTGTATAACGGCTCTACGGGGTCTTCGCCACGGCGAGCGTTCTTTTTGGTAGCGTACTCGGCATCTGCCTCCTGGATGTGCGCCGAATCGCGCAGCATGATCTCTCCCAGCGCCGCAGTGGGGAAGGTGGAGTAGATGGGGCCAGTAAAGCCAGATTTGACCAGGTTGGGCAGGTTGCCGCTGTGGTCAATGTGGGCATGCGAAAGGATCACGCAATCCAGCGTGGAAGGATCAAAATCAAAGGTGGTGTTTCGTTCGTAGAAATCTTTGCGGTGTCCTTGAAAGAGGCCGCAATCCAAGAGCAGACGATGACCGTTTACCTCAAGTAGATGTTGAGAACCGGTTACGGTTTGAGCTGCACCATTAAATTGAATTTTCATTCTGTCTCCTGTTTTTTCAACACTCCAAAGATCTCTTTGCCAAAATGATCATATCGCCAGGGAATGGCCTGTAAAACTTCTTTTAATTCTTTTTGAGAAGCAGGGTTCACCCCGGCCACGACCTCAACAAAATCTCTGGGCAAGATCACATCTGATTCCACTTTTAATTCCTTGCCCTTGAGTTTACGCCATTCTCGCAAAGATTCCAAACGATTTAAATAGGCCTCGCTGGGACGTACTTTGCGTTCTTTGCGTAAAGGGGGGAGTGAATCTTTTTGATTGAGGATGTTCAAGATCTCATTTCCATGCCTGGCAATGAATCGGGGAGAGGTTCCGCGAATGGCTTTTAGTTCCTCCATTGTGGCAGGCACTTCCTTGATCAGTTTCATTAACACATCATTGCCCATTATCTTGAAAGGCGGCACATTTTGTTTACTGGCCAGTCCTTCACGGAAATCGCACAGAAGTTGCAAAACAGCCGCCTCCTGCCCATCGATGGCGGTGGACCCTGCCACTTTCCAGCAAGTTTGCGGCACAGGGCCTCCGGCGTGGCCTTCCACATGGCAGGCAAGGCGGAAGTCTTCAAGGGCTAATTCCCAAAGACCTTTTTCTTTCAGCTCACCAGCTAAAATGTTACGCAACTCATAGAGATAATGGCTGTCCTGGCAGGCATAGGTGAGCATCTCCGGGGTTAAAGGACGCAACCCCCAATTGGCGCGCTGATACTTTTTTTCCAACTCAAGCCCCATCCGAGAGTTGAGCAAGGCAGCCAAGCCAACGGCTTGCTCGCCCAGAATCCGGGCGGCGACCATGGTGTCAAAAATATTGGCAAATGTAAAATTAAAATCTCGCTTCAGACAGATGACATCATATTCTGAAGCGTGAAAGATCTTTTCTTGTTTGGGGTTGGCAAAGATCTCTGCCAGACAACTTAGGTCTTTGAGCTCAAAGGGATCAATCAGATAATCGGCGCTGGCGGTACTGATCTGGATCAGGCAGACCTGTTCGTAATAAACATAAAGGCTGTTCGACTCAGTATCAACACTCAAGAAATCTGTATGATGAAGATCATCGATCATGGCCGCCAATTTTTGCGGTGTGTTGATCCAAAGTGGGGCGACGGATGGGTTATTTTGCATGCAGAAATTATAATGCCTAAAAAATGAATAAAATTTGCCAGATAATATATTGACTGGATTAGAATATTAATAATTCTTAAAAATGTGCAATAATATATGCAGTTAGTGAGGCGGACCCGCGTGGATAATTGGAGGAGAACATGAAAGAAAGAATTTTGATCATTGAAGACGATGAAGGGATCTTAAAGGTACTCCGACGCGCGCTTGTGTATGAAGGTTACCAGGTCGATACTGCGCTGGATGGCGAAAGCGGCCTGAATTTGAATCGAGATAACCACCCAGATCTGGTTGTGCTGGATTGGATGCTGCCTGGCATGGATGGCATTGAAGTTTGCCGCCGGGTGCGCGAGGTGAGCAGCGTTCCCATTCTGATGTTGACAGCCAAGGAAACCCTTGAAGACCGCGTGCATGGGCTGGATGCCGGTGCTGATGATTACATGGTCAAGCCGTTTGAGCTGGATGAGCTGCTTGCCCGAGTGCGAGCCTTATTGCGACGCACACAGGTGGAGCGGGCTCCGGTTCTCACATTTGCCGACCTTACCCTGGACACTTCCACTCGGCAAGCCACACGCAAGAATCGTGTGATCATGCTGACAGCCAAAGAGTATGACCTGCTTGAGTTGTTCATGCGCCATCCGCGCCAGGTGCTCACCCGTGAGCTGATCTTTGACCGTGTGTGGGGCTACGATTTTGGCGGCGAAAGTAATGTGCTGGATGTGTATATCCGTTACCTGCGCCAAAAACTGGAAACTCAAAACGAAACTCGTCTGATCCATACAGTACGCAGCGTTGGTTACGTATTGCGTGAAGTAGGATAACCCCAAAAGCTGATGTCATTACGCTTACGATTGACCCTGCTTTATACCACACTGCTGGGGAGTATTTTGCTGCTCTTCGGCGGTTTGGTCTATGGCTTGGTCAGCGTGATCTTGATCAACAACATCGATCGCACCCTGCAGCAGACCTCTGATGACCTGCTGGAGATGCTGCGGGTCAGCTCGGCTGGCCAATTTGATGCTCGTTCCATTTCTACATATCAACCGACAGAAAACCTCCTCATTCAGGTTTGGGGTGCAGACCACCGCTTACAGATCTCCAGGCCAACGGGCTGGAAGGTCTCATTGGATCAGAATGCCTGGCTGGAAGGGTCTACCAATTTTTCATCAGCCACCACAGAAGGTCAACACTTACGCATTCTGACCACGCCGCTTAATTCAATCCGCGGACCAGCGGGGATCTTGCAGGTGGGAGTGGATCTGAGCCTGATGGACGTGATCCAGCAGACGCTTTCTAAGATCTTGATGGGACTGACTGCTTTTGCCCTGCTCATAACCTGTATTTTTACCTGGCTGATGACGGGGCGCGCTCTGGCGCCGCTTTCTACCATCACCAACATCGCTACCCAGATAACACACGCAGATGATCTCTCCCGCCGAATTCCCTTGGAGAGTGCCTCTGAGGATGAAGTAGGCCGGTTGGTGCAGGCCTTCAACAAGACGCTGGAGCGGTTGGAAAAGTTATTCGGGTCACAGCAGCGCTTTTTGGGTGATGTAAGCCACGAACTGCGTACACCCTTGACTGTTATTAAAGGAAATATTGGTATCATTCGCAAGTTTGGTCCTGATGAAGAATCGCTCTCAGGCATTGAAGGCGAAGTGGACCGTCTCACCCGCATGGTAGGTGATCTACTGCTCTTGAATCAGGCTGAATCGGGAAGTATGCCTTTGGACCTGGTAAAGGTGTCTTTGGACGGCATTTTACTGGAAGTGATCCAACAAATGCACGTGTTGGCCAAGAAAAAGGTGAAATTGAACCTGATCAGTATTGACCAGGCGCAAGTCAACGGCGACCATGACCGCATCAAACAAGTATTTCTTAACTTGATCAGTAATGCCATTTCTTACACCCCTAAGAATGGCAAGGTTGATATTTCTCTGGAAAAAGTGGATGGACAGGCCAAAGTGACGATTTTTGATAGTGGACCGGGCATCTCCGAGGCAGATCTGCCGCACATCTTCGAACGATTTTATCGCGGCGATAAATCGCGCACTCATACCGCTACCAGCGGGTTTGGCCTGGGCTTATCCATCGCCAAAATGATCACTGAAAAGTTGGGGGGAAAGATCGAGGTGGAATCAAAAGTGGGGGTGGGGACAAAATTCATTGTTTATTTCCCACTACTGGAAGAATGAGAGAGGCGCCTTAGAATTCGCGGCGCCTCTCTTTTTTAGGGAAAAGTTGGACGATGAAAGATTAGAAGAAGTTGGAAGACCGTTGATTGTTCTGACCATTCCCACCATCTACATTGTGATAAGTAGGTTCAGGCCTTACTGAGCGGGGATTGCGGGTGACCGTGACGGCCTGGCGGGGTTGAGAGGCGGAACGGGCTGCATTATGGGTTGCATTTCCGAATGATTGGGTGTGGAAGGTGGTGCTGGCAGGCTCGGTTTTCGATTCGGTCATGCGCTGCAAGGCTGTGGAGAGGGAACCGATGATGAGAATGCGCATGACCCAGACCAGGATGGCAACAAAAATGGGGATGACGCGAGTAAGTGTATCTGTGTTAATGAGAACGGCACTTTTGAGGGTATGGCTGGAGATGGCGACTGCCACTCCCCACCAGGTGAGGGCTGCATTGGCGGTGGCGGCCATAAGCCATGCACCAAAAAGGTACCACGATTCTTTGACGTCGGACTTACGCGTCTCGGGTGAGATGAGGCGGGCAATGCCGGCAAAGTCAATGCCGCAGAAGGCCAGCGCTAACAGGGTAGACCAGGCAAAATTGCCGAATTTTAGATTACCCAACAGGTCTTTGAGAGCGTAGGCAGTTGTGCTGTAGTTGAACGACTCAAAGGCCAGCATGGCCAAAATGATGATGATGCCGTAAACGGCACCAGAGCGTACGCGGATACCGGAAATGGATTTGCTGATGGATGGACGAGCTGCTGAAAGGTTCATTGTGTTCCTCCTGAATAATAGAACAAATGTATCATCGAATGAACACAGTATAGAACAAATAATCTACTAAGTCAATAGGCAATTTGACCAATTCTGATTTTCTAATCTTTCTGGTTAAAACAAAAAACTGCAACCCTTACGAGTATGCAGTTGTGATTTGAAGCATGTTATTTAGTGGACGGCCATTGAATGATAAGCGGAGTGGCATTGTCTGGAATGTGCGGATGAACCTCGCGCAGATCAATGTGGTTTGCCCGGCAATAAAGGGTTGCCACTGCCATGCCATGAGAAACCAGTAAAATGCGTCCGTTTGGGTATTTCTGGGCAATATCATCAGCGGCCAGAGACATGCGATCAGCCACTTGCTGAACTGATTCACCTCCAGGAGCGCGGGCAATGGAGGGATCGTTCTCTTTGCTTGTGGGGTCAAACAGGTAGCGATCTACTACCTGGTCAAAGGAAAGTCCTTCCCATTCGCCCTGGCAGATCTCGCGCAGACGCACATCAGCAGTGGTGGGCAGTCCAAGCTGCGCCGCGGCGATGGTAGCCGTCTCAGCAGCCCGTTGCAGATCGCTGGTGTAAATGGCATCAAAATGGGTGCTGCTCAATTTTTGCGCCAGGGCTTGCGCCTGTGCTCTTCCAGTTTGATTAAGGGGAATATCCGTCTGCCCTTGAAAGAGACGATTCAAATTCCAATCAGTTTGTCCGTGACGTATCAACCAGATCTCGGTCATGTGGCTGCGATGCCTTCTTGAGGTTTATTTTTGTTTATCATGAGCGATCAGGATCTTGATCGCTTCCACGCCAACGCGGATCACCGAATCAGCGTCAAATTCATTCATATGCTTGCTGGCTTCTGTATCATCAAATTCGGCCAATTCAGATTCATTCACCACCAACATGGCCCCACCCGCGCGTGTGCGGTAAATGGACGAGAGCACGAACAAAGCAGAAGATTCCATCTCAGAGCAGATGGCACCGCCAGCCACCCAGGCATCCCAGCGTTCTTTCAGATGCTCAGCCATGGGCATGCGTTTACGTTCCACTTCGCCATAAAAGGAGTCTTTGGATTGGGCAATACCCAGGTGATGGCTGAGGCCCAGCTTGGTGGCAGCTTCACGTAGGGCGCAAACCACATCTATATTGGCAACGGCGGGGAAATTCATGGGCAGGTATTGGATCGTGGTTCCCTCATCGCGGATGGCGCCTGTAACAATGGCAATATCGCCAGCATGAACAGTAGGCTGCATGGAGCCGGAACTCCCAACACGGATGAAGGTATCTGCGCCAGCCTCGATCAGTTCTTCGACGGCGATTGCCGTTGAGGGGCAGCCAATACCGGTGGAAGCCACAGAGACCTTTTCCCCCAGCAGGGTGCCGGTCCAGATAACGTACTCGCGGTTTTCGGCAACAAACGCCGGTGAATCAAAATAACGGGCGATCTTCTCACAGCGACCGGGGTCTCCGGGTAAAAGCACGTAACGGCCAATGTCTCCGGGCTTGATATGCAGATGAAAGGCCAACCCTTCTTCATTTTTCATAAGGACCTCGTAGTTATGGTTTGGGAGTTTGATTATAGTCCAAAAGGAAAAGGAATTAAAAAAGTCCGAACGAATCGGACTTTTTTGGATTCTTGGGTAATTTACTTTCTCTTCATCATTGTGTAAACATAGAAGCCGACACCAACACCTGCTACCAGAATGAGCACGCCCAGCACTGCCAAAATGATGGAGCCGCCAGAGCCATTGCCGCTCAGATCCAGAGCTGAACTTTGCTGTGCGCCAAAATTCACCGTGGAGACATCTCCGGCTTTCAGCTGGTCGGTGTAGTTCTGGTCAGTGGTGGCATTGTAGCCTTCAGGGATGGCAACGCTGATGGTGTATTCACCGGCATTGATCTCTTCAAAGCAGACTGGGTTACCGTCACCCGTGGTGGAGGCTGTTTTGGCAAAATCGCCAGCCTTGCTGGAAACGCTAACCTCACCGCCAGCCAGGGAGGTCTCTTCACCATCTACCATGGCATTACCATTGGTATCAAGGAACAGCAATACGCAGATTGAGCCTTTCCCTACTTCAGGCATTGGGGTAGGCAATAAGGAAGTGGGGGTGGGGGATGGTCCGGCTGTGACGACCGCGGTGGGGACTGTACCGAGGAGCAATTTGCGGCCTATGGTAAGGGTACTGCAGTCATCCAAATTCAATTGGTTGAGGCTGCGCAGGTTATCGAGGCTGATGTTGTTGAGCAGGGCAATACTTTCGCAGGTGTCGCCAGATTTGACAATGTAGTAAATATTGCCGTTTTCCTCAGCAGTGGGGGTGTAGATGAATACCTGTGCATTGACCGGTGCTGAAAGCATAGGTTGGATCACCAGCAACCCCGCGGTTAGCAGGAGAAATGTTAAGATGAAGAAGACGTTTTTTGTTTTCATAGTATTTCCGAAATTATAACATCCTTTCATTTGTCAACCTCCGGCATGCGTCAACCATGACAACGTATTGGCGTGTATAATTTGGTTGATCCTTATGAGAACTCAAATAAATATTCGACGAAAATTTCATAGCCAGCTGAGATGGATGATCGTTCTGCTTCTGGGACTGATCCTATCTGCCTGTTCGCCTGCTGATGAATCTTTGGCAGAGACGGCTACTGTTTTGGCCATGCCGACGAGCACCTTTACCCCTACGGTTGATTGGTTTCCCGCAACTGCAACAGCCACCTTCGCTGCCACAGAAGCGCCTACACCGAACCCGGCTGCCACCCCGGAATACGGCAGTCTGATCTTTAGCGATCCCTTTAGTGGGAATACCCCCTGGAAAAACGAACAGAACGCCAATGGATTTATCATTGTGAGAGATGGCTCTCTTTCGCTGGCTGTCAAAGCTGAGAAAGGAAGCCTCTTTATCTTCAGGGATAATACCAACCTGACCAACTATTACCTGGAGACCACTGTTAATGTAGGGTTGTGTAAAGGCGACGATCAGTTGGGCGTACTCTTCAGGGTCAATGGCTCTCAAAGCTTCTACCGTTTTCTGGTCAATTGTCAGGGAATGGTCTCACTTCAGCAGGTCGCCGGTGGAACACCTGTAGTTCTGCTAGATTGGGCGCCAGGAAGCGTTTCTGCCGGGCTCTACCAACCCATGACCATTGGCGTATGGCAGAGCGGCAGTAAGATTCGGGTTTACCTGAATGGTCTCTTGCAGTTTGAGGCGACCAGCGACTATTTCAAATCCGGTGGTATCGGGTTTTATGCCCATGCTGGGGCTGATACCCCCCTGACCGTGAACTTTACCTCGCTTAACGTTTTTGAAGTTTCCCGATCTGATACAGCAACTCCCACCCCGTAAATTCTTGAGAAAATTTGACAGCGATTTTTTTGAAGTCGTGTACAATATTAAGTATTAACTGCGTTTTTTACCTGAGGAGGAGATATGTATCAGAAGATTATGATCTTAGGCCGCTTGGGAAGAGATCCCGAGATGCGCTATACACCGGCAGGAAAAGCCGTTACCAGTTTTAACGTGGCGACCGATCGTTCTTACCCCGATTCCACTGGGAAAATCGTCAAAGAGACCATCTGGTTCAGAGTGACCGTATGGGACAAACTGGCCGAAAATTGCAATAATTTCCTTTCTAAAGGCAAAATGGTATTTGTAGAAGGTCGCCTGACCGTTGACCCCAAGACCGGCGGCCCGCGCATCTGGACGGCGCAAGATGGCACGACCCGCGCCTCCTTTGAGATCAGCGCTTCCACCATCAAATTCCTCTCCCCCAAGAATGAAGGCGCCGGCGGCGGTGCAGGTATGGGCGAAGACGATATGATGGATGCCATGCCCTCAGAAGAGATTCCATTCTAAAGAAAAGAAGGCAGTATGGACTCAAAAGAAACCCCTCCGAATCCCGG
>CAZWKK010000052.1:7231-10170 GCA_964634855.1 uncultured Anaerolinea sp. | reverse complement strand
GCGAGGAACCATGATCTTTGTCTTTATAACTACAGTGTCTGGTCTCATAGCACGACTAAAGGGTTAGTGAATACACATACTCGTTTTATCATACACTTGGCAAGAAATTTATGCAATCAAAAACTTAAATAAAAAACCGAGGATTTTTATCCTCGGTTTTAAACTCGTTTTTGTTATGCTACATTTGGTCCCAGATAAGTGGAGTTGTCAAAAGCCAAAATTGCCATGAAAACAATAGAAAGCAAGATCAAGCCCACTGCGAACCCGCCACTCTTGCCAAAAACTTTTGCAAGCTGGATCATGACAAGAATAAGAATGACGATATTTACAAATGGAATAAACAAAAGAAGCAACCACCACCAGGGTTTGCCAACGATTTCCAACAGAACAATAATGTTATAGATGGGAATTATAGCAGCCCAACCTGGTTTTCCAGCTTTGCTGAAAATCCGCCACATGATATAGACACCGAAAATGAGGACGGCAAAGTACAAAATAGTACCTAGAACGCTTCCCCCACCATAATTGTAACCATAATCACTATCCATATATCCTCCAATTGAATTAATTTATTCTTAATTAGTTTATCAAAAGAAATATAAAAGTCAACCTTTTTTGTCTTAATTAAAATAAATTAAGAAAAAGCGTTTGCTATCCTTTTGCGATCAAAAAATGGGGTCTTATCTGTGTTAGACTTACCGTTACTCACAAAAGGAGAATCTGGTGACACTATGTTCACTTTTCTTTCAAAATTCTTGCCGTTGTTTGTTTACCCATTAGGGTTGGCAGCGCTTCTACTGCTCATAGCCTTGTTGTTCTGGAGAAAGCGAAAATTGGTCTTTTGGTGCGTCATGATCGCCTTTCTGGTCGTCTTTCTGGGTGGAAACAAATATATCGCCTTCACCCTGGCCAGATCACTGGAATGGCGCTACTTGCCCAGCCAGGCCTTACCCCAGGCAGATGCCATTGTGGTGTTGGGCGGCGCTACCGAGCCCGCCCTGGCGCCACGGCCAGAAGTAGAGCTCAATGCAGCCGCTGACCGCCTGTTCCACGGGGCAGCCTTATACAAAGAGGGCTACGCTCCCTATGTACTCTTAAGTGGGGGTGATATTGATTTTCTCACCCTCAGCAATACTTCACCGGCGGTCGACATGTCTAAGGTTATGGAAATGCTAGGGGTTCCAGAAAGCGCTCTCTGGCTGCAGGGAAAATCACAGAACACGTATGAAGACGCACTGTACAGTTGTCAGATGCTCAAAGACAAGGGAGCAAAAACGGTGATCCTGGTCACCTCGGCCACCCACATGCCCCGCTCCGTGGCGCTGTTTGAAAAACAGGGCTGCCCTGTCATCGCCTCCCCGGCTGATTTTACGGTCACAGAAGCTGCCTGGAACAACTTGTGGCATTCAGATGCAGAGGAACTGGCAATCAACCTCATCCCCAGCTACAGTAACCTCTCCTTGACCACCAAGAGCCTCAAGGAATACATTGGCTGGGTCATCTACCGGCTGAACGGCTGGCTGTAACCCCTTCCCTTTTCAACAATTAATTGATCAGCCCTTCGATCTCTCGAAGGGCTGAATTTTGTTTAGATCAGTTGCTTACGTATCTCTGCGCTAAGAAAGTCCAGTGCCCAGACCACCAGGATGATGGCCAGCAAGGCCGTGCCTGCTTGAGTGTATTGCAAGGTGTTGATGCGCTGTGAGAGGAAGTAACCAATACCGCCGCCGCCCACAAAGCCAATGATGGTGGAAAGGCGCACGTTGATATCCCAGTGATAGATGGTGAAGGAGAGGAAGTCTGGGATGATCTGCGGTACCACAGCATAGCGTACCACTTCAATACGGCTGGCCCCCGTCGCGGTGATGGCCTCAATAGGGCCAGAATCAATACCTTCTACTGATTCAGAGAACATTTTGCCCAGCGAGGCAGCCGTGGTGATGGAAAGGGCGATCACACCCGCAAACGGGCTGCCAAAGCCAACGATCATGGCAAAAATGGTGGCCAGCACCAGCGGTTCGTAAGAGCGGATGATATTTAGGAAAGCACGAACAATATAGTAAACTGCCGTGCCGATGACGCCCTTGCGAGTGATGTTGGAAGCCGCCAAAAAACTGAGCGGGATGGCGATGATCGTCCCGAGCGTTGTAGCAATGAGCGCCATAAAGATGGTAACGAACATGGTATCCAGTACTTCTTTAAGCGTGCCAGAGGCTACCAACTTGCCAGCTGGCAGGGTGATCTCGGTTGCGATCTGTGCCGGAGTACCATTGGTTGTGGCGGTGATGGGACGCAGCTCAATGGTTTCAGTTAACTCGCCATTGGCGTTAGTTTTGACGTTGCGAATGCTCAACACGCCGCCTGTGGGTAAGATCCAACGCAAAGAGACATCTGCATTCTTGGGCAGATCGTACCCCTTGAGTGTGAGTTTGTCTTTTGCATTACCGCAAGCAGGGTCTACCACCAGACGCGGACCAGATTCAGCGACCACACCATTTTCGGCACTTCCGCAGGGCACAGGAATAGCCAGATAATAGGTTTCTTTGCCAGATTCCTTTGACAGAATTTCAGGGGAGAACAACTGCGAAAGGATTGACTTGGCTTTTGGCGCTGAAGTGATCAATTTGCCCAGGTCTGGCTGTGTCACCTTGATGCTTAAGAAAATGAAAGCGATCACCACCACTGTGGTCAATATTTTGGAGAGCGATTTGAGAAGTGATTTGAATTTTTCCATATCACACCAACCGTTCTCGGATGCGAGCACTGAAGAAATCGAGGATGATCACGACTACGGCAATGGCCACAAAAGAAGTGCCAACAGCCCGGTAATCTTGCAGGATGATCCATTGCCACAAGAAGAAACCGATACCGCCACCTCCAACAAAGCCAATGATCGTGGATGAACGCACGTTGATATCCCAACGGTAAATGGTAAGCGC
>CAZWKK010000052.1:0-7131 GCA_964634855.1 uncultured Anaerolinea sp. | reverse complement strand
GAGAGTACTTCCCACTGCAATTCTACTTTGCCGGTTGCATCAGCGATGGCCTGGGTCTTCATGGCCTGTCCGCCAATAGGGTTATGCCAGATGAAGGTCACCGGCTCGTTGGGCCAGAAGCCTTCTCCCACCACATTGATCACGTCACCTACATTGGCACAGGGCTGTTGTACATAAACCGTGAGCTCTCCCTGGGTGTGCTTGGCGGGTTTTGGAGCAGCAGAACAAGGCGATTCGATCTCAGTATAACCAGCCTTCTTTTCAGTGCGAGGCTGGGTAAAATCGAGTTTTGCCATGTTTTGCAGAATTGAACTGGAGCGTTTGGTATTCTCAACCAAAGCTTTCAGGTTAAATTCAGTAACCTGGCCGCCAACCCCATAGGCAAGAACCAGCCAAAGCAGCACCGGCAATACCATGCTAAGGTTCTTGGGAAAGACAGCTACATCCAACACGTTCCAAACCCATAATAAGATGGGGATGACAAACCAGAGCGGGCTGCCGTGCCAATCGGAGCTTGAATACCAGGCGCAGATAGCTACAGCAGTTGCCACCGCCAGAAAAATGGAGATCCCTGCCCGGTATTTCTTTTGTACCAAATGTCCAAGACCAGGTACTAGAGCAGACAGCAGTGTAAACAAGAACTTATTAGGAGAATTTTTCTTTTCCATGAGGTTCATGCAAGGGCCGTGGCGCGAATATCTTGCGCTTCTTCGCCATAGATCTCTCTGAATTTCTCGCGGTTGATCTCGGTTGGCAGGCCTTCAAAGACTTTTATGCCATCTTTCAAACCGATGACGCGAGTGGCGTAGCGCTGGATCAGATCAAGGTAATGGAGACTGCAAATGACGGTCACCTTGTCTTCTTTGTTCAACAATTCCAAATACTGCAAAATGGAATGGGCAAGCACCGGATCAAGGCTGGCAACCGGTTCATCTGCCAAAATCAGGCTGGGTTCTTGCATGAGGGTTCTGGCAATTCCCACGCGTTGTTGCTGCCCACCAGAAAGGGCATCAGCGCGACTATTCACTTTATCTTCAATTCCCAGACGGGTCAGGGCATCTAATGCCCGCTTCTTTTCCTCAGGTGGGAAGTAACCGAGGGTGGTCATCCAGGGATTCAAATACCCCAAACGACCGTTGAGTACATTGGTCATCACGCTGGAGCGTTTGACCAGGTTGAAATGCTGAAAGATCATGCCAATATGGCGGCGAATGTGACGTAACTCTGCCCCTTTGGCTGCGGTAACATCAACGCCATCCATGATGATCTTGCCTTCGGTCGGGTCAATGAGGCGGTTGATGCAGCGCAACAGAGTGGATTTTCCAGAACCAGACAAGCCGATGATGACAAGGAACTCACCATCTTCCACTTCAAAGCTTAGATCCTTGAGAGCTACCGTTCCATTTGGGTAAACCTTTGTGAGATGTTCTACCTTTAGCACTGTCAGATCCTTTTCACTTGATTTAGATAATAGAGGAGGGAGGAAAAACTTCCTCCCTCCACGGAAAACCATTTTAAAACTACTTCACCATTGTGGTGATGTCGATACCGGAAGCCTGCAAAGCAGTGCGGAAGGCATCATAGAAGGAATCTTCTGCGGGTTTGAAACCACCGATCTCATAACCCATGTTCTTGAGGATTTCCAAACCATCATCGCTGGAGCCCATCTGTACGAGGGCGTCAGAGATCTTGGTGCGCATCTCAGGAGCCATGGCAGTTGAGAAGGAAACATTATCATTGGGGATAATGTTATCGGTGCGCCAAATAACCTGGATCTTGTCCATCACGTCAGCGTGAGTCTTGTCACTGGTGCGGGCATCAATATAAGTAGCGCCGAAATCGCAAATACCGCCTGCATACAGGGCAGCTACAACAGCGGGGTGACCCTGAACAGCGGCCGGGGTCTTATATTTGACACCGTACTGGGAGAGTAAACCACCTGGGATGATGTAACCGGAGACAGACAGAGGATCGGTGAAGCAGGGGCGTTTGTCAGCGAACTGAGCTAAAGCGGTGGCACCATCGGCTGTATTCTTGTTGGTCGCGGGATCGAAATAGGAGGTAAAGCCGCTATCAACATTGGCAATGAACTGAGCACCGTAGAAATCAGAGCCGTTGCGGACAACAACCAAACCTACATCAGCGGCGTCCTTCTGTTTGGCCAGCAAATAAGCGAAGGTGGCCATGAAGGCGACCTGGGCATTACCGGAGGACATGGCTTCGATAACGGCAGTATAGCTGTTGGGGATGGTGACCTTAAATTCGTAACCGGTCAACTCTTTCAGCTTGGCAGCAAGGGCATCGCCACCAACGGTCAATTGGTCAGCCGTGGCTGAAGGGGTAAGAGCGATGACGATGGGGTTCTCTGCGGTACCGAGTTCAGCCATGGGGGCCTCGGTCGGGGCAGCGGTCGGAGCTTCAGTGGGAGCTTCGGTGGCGGGGGCTTCGGTGGGGGTTGCCTGAGCGCATGCGCTCAAGAGAATGGACCCCAAAACCAAAACCGAGATCAAAACATACAAGAAATTCTTCTTCACGTTTTCTCCTCCTCGAGAATGTAAATTGGAACTTACACAAAATTACGACCTTTCTTCAGGCCGTGTAACACTTTAAAATCATATACCATTTAAAATTAAAAGGCAAGCGAGGGAGGTTACGCTTGTCTTAAAATTCGGTTAACAATGTAAAAAATTTTAAGGTTCGTTGTAGCCACACAAGGCGATGGCCTGTGGACCAGTATGGACACCCAACACCGGCGAAACAATGGTGAGGATCAATTCAGCCGGATTAAGCTCCTGCTTGATGTGCTCTACAAGGGCTTCTGCTTCAGCCAATGCTGCATTATGCAAAACAGCAATATGCAGCGGTTTGGAAAGATCCAATAATTTAACGAAACTGCTAAAAAGCTTTTCAATGGCTTGCTTGCGGGTACGGGTAATATCGCCTGCTTCTACAGCGCCAGATTCATGGTTTACCCTGATCTGCAATTTGATCTGCAGCATGCTGCCGATCTTGGAAGCTGCACCTGCAACCCGGCCACCTTTAAGCAAAAATTCGGTCGTATCCAAGACAATATGATAATGAAGTTGTTTTCTTACAGCATCAGCGGCATCCAACATTCCCTGCGCATCCGCGCCTGCTTCGCGGGCACGGGCTGCGGCCAATACCTGCCAACCCAGGCTCATTGAGTTGGAGCGGGAATCATATATATGAACAGGAAGGTCGAATCCTTCGGCAGCGGTGCGGGCAGAACCAATGGTGCCACTCATGGCGCTGCTGATGACGATGACAACGATCTCCTCAGCACCATCTGCTTTAGCTTCCTCATATTTGGCCAAAAAATCTTTGGGGGTCGGCTGAGAAGTTGTAGGGCGTACTTCGTCCGTTGTCAGGCGGGCATAAAAATCTTCAGCCTTTAGATCCACCCGATCCAGGAATTGCTCTTTACCCCACACAATGGTAAGGGGCACCAGGTAAATGTTATGTTGTTGACGAAGATGTTCCGGGATATCGCAAGTGCTATCAGTAATTAATGCAATATTTTTTGGCATCTTAATTTTCTTTTCTTTTTTCAGGCATTATAAAGAACACAAGTATATATTGAAATATGCCTTTTGGTATATTTTTCTTAAGTTTTCCGAAACTTTCGTGCCTTTTTCACGTATAATCTCTAGTCCACTATTTTGAAAGCGACAGCTATGTTTAATAATGTAAGCACCACCTTCAAGCGATATCCCAAAACGTTCTGGACCCTGATCGGAGCCCTCTTCATTGACCGCATCGGTGGCGCCCTCATCTTCCCATTTCTGTCTTTATACCTTACCGCCAAATTCAACATTGGCATGACGGAGGTCGGCTCGCTTTTTGCCATCATTTCCATTGCCAGTTTCTTTGGGTCCATGCTAGGCGGTGCGCTCACTGACCGATTTGGCCGGCGAAAGTTGATGATGTTCGGCCTCATTGCTTCAGCCACCAGCACCCTTGTTTTGGGCTTTGCCAACGACATGCGCATCATCTACTTTGGTGCCATTCTGGTGGGGCTCCTCTCAGACGTGGGTCACCCTGCCACCCAGGCCATGATGGCCGATATTCTGCCAGAAAATCAGCGATTGGAAGGTTTTGGTGTTTTACGTGTTGTTGCCAATCTGGCCGTGACAATCGGTCCTGCGATCGGTGGCATCATTGCAGCCAAATCTTTCTTGTGGTTGTTCATTATTGATGCAGCCGCCAGTACCATTACCGCTCTCATCGTCCTCTTTGTTTTGCCAGAAACGAAACCGCAGTTCAGCGAGACAGAGAAACAACCCAGCATGGTCGACACCTTTAAAGGGTACAGTGTTGCCTTCAGAGACAAGATCTTCATGGCTTTCCTGGTGGTCACAGCCCTCAGTACCCTGGTGTACATGCAGATGAATTCCACATTGTCAGTCTTCCTACGTGATAATCACGGGGTGAGCACACAAAACTTTGGCTACATCATCAGCATGAACGCCGGCATGGTGGTCTTGCTGCAATTCTGGGTCACGCGCAAGATCTCAAAGTACAAACCCATGATCCTCATGACGGTCGGCACCTTTTTCTACGCAGTCGGGTTTGCCCTGTACGGGTTTGTGGCCACCTATCCCCTCTTCCTCTTGGCCATGGTCATCATCACCATCGGTGAAATGGTGGTCAGCCCCACATCCAATGCGCTGGTGGCCAGCCTGGCTCCAGAAGAAATGCGCGGACGCTACATGGCCGTGATGGGATTCAGTTGGATCATCCCCTCCATGATCGGTCCATTGGGAGCCGGTTTGATCATGGACAACCTCAATCCCAATTGGGTATGGTATCTTTGCGGTATTTTAGGGGTGATCGCTACATTGGGGTATTTCATTCTACACAAAACCGCCTCAAACCGGATCCGTCAACCAGAACCCATCGAATAACAAAAATATACAAAAAAATCCCTCGCTTATTATGAGCGAGGGATTGATCTTTATTTCTTGGCACTGTTTTGCAGCAAGTACGAGTTCATTTCTGGCAAGGGTACCTGCTCTCCTTTTTTCCAGCCAAAAACGATGTTGTCTGTTGAGCAGTAATAAAGCTTCATCCAGTTACCCACGGCGCGCTCAATGAGCTCTTTATCACCGGATTCCTTGCGCTTTTCAGTATCAAACTTTAATTTGATCTGTTTGCGAAAGAAGACATAAGCGCCTAAGACAACAACTGCAAATGCCAGCATGCCCCAGAACATTTCGTGCTGCTCAAAATAGATCTGATACAGAATGTAAATACTCAGCAAGCCCAACGCAACTGCCACCCAATCTGGATTGATGGAGCGGATCACCTGTGCCCCACCCTGAGGAGGTGCAAAAGACTCCACCACATAGCGGTAATAATCTGCATCCTTCATTTTAGCCGCGCGTTCAGCGGGTAATTCGCTTTTCAACGTATCCAACAGAGGGGTTTCTGCGTTCTCTTTGTTCTTGACGCGCATGAGCGCCTCAAGGTAGATCTGGCTTACTTTAAATACATGGGTATCTTCACCACAGGTAGGGCAAACGCTCTTTTTTTCTGCCATGGGTATCCTACTTAAGCTCGAATGTGAACAGGCCAATTCCTAACAGCACCGGGACCCACCAATAAGCAGAAAAAGTTGTTCCCAAGAAGTGGGTTGCAGCGATGACAGCACCAAAGGTAATGAGCACAAGTGCAACACCCACCAACCACCAGTTTCTGATCTGAACTCCCAGCCGGGCATACTGCAATTCAGGATCTTTGTCGCGGGTCTTCTTGTTTTTCTTATTTTTCGCCTTCACCACGGCGTATTGATACTGGGCCTTCTTAATTCGCTGGCGCTGAATAATGATCAGCCGCATATAAAATAAGAGCACTGCCACTACGGTGAGGATCGTTCCGAGATCATACTTCATTCTTTTGTCCTGATTACGGAATGGTTAAACAAAAACGAACAACCTGCATTATCTGGTAAATTAAAATTGTTGTCAATACTGTATTGTTTGATATAATCGCTGCCTTAATGTGTACTTCCATTTTATGGTTTTTGCTTCCTAAACAGAATAGACATTTTAATTGTCAGACCATTACATTAATCACTATTATTTTGTATGCAGAGACCATAAACTTGAATTTGGAATTTTTTCATGCTATTATCGTTTAACGAAGTACGCAGCGCATTAAAGAATTCCCACTCTCCTGATCATTCGGCTAATTTTAGCCAGTGAAGCAATTTTATTGAACCGCAATTAATTGTACTTTTTGGTTTACTTCCAAGGAGTAATTTGATTTATTTATTTTGTGTGTTGACCAATATCAGACAAAACAGTATTCAGAAATGCACCTTGCTTTCTGAGGGAAATATCATTCTATTTGGATTTGACCCCAAAACGGTTTCATAAGGCTTCTGCCTGCATGAAACCGTTTTTTATTGGCGGTGTTTAAAGATTAAAACAAGATGAGTAGATTCAAGAAACGAGAGTTTCTTTGCGATCTAAAAACAAACTAGGAGGTGCTGTAATCAAGTTAGACACAATCTACCAACCTTCTGTATCGTTTTCTTCAATTCTATTAGGTTATAAGGAGTGAGAATATGGCGAAAAATGCCGAAACAGCATCAAAGGCTCTTGTAGGTTATTTACCGCAAGATGTTCCCCCATTTGGGGCTATGGTCAGCCTTGGTTTACAGCAAGTCTTGACCATGTTCCCGGCGACAGTCCTCGTTGCCATTTTGACCAAATTCGACGTTAGCGTCACCCTGTTGGCCTCCGGTATCGGCACAATTGTTGCCTTACTCGTCTCCGGCCGCCGCATCCCGATGTACTACGGCTCAAGCTTCAGCTATATTTCCGTGATCATCACGGTCATGAACCTGTATGCAGCTGACTGCTTCACCAGCGCCTCTACCATCTACTGCCCCGATGGCGTTCGCATCGTGCAGGTTGGTATTATGGGTACCGCAGTGGTTGAAATTTTGATCGGCCTCTTGATCATGGCGGTTGGTAAAGAAGCTATCGACAGAGTCTTACCCCCAACCATCACCGGTTCAGTCGCTATCATCATCGGTATCGCACTTGCTGGTACCGCATTGAGCGAAGCCTCTGGCAACTGGGCAGTCGCCTTCATCACCCTGGT
>CAZWKK010000051.1:1758-10240 GCA_964634855.1 uncultured Anaerolinea sp. | reverse complement strand
GGGAAGTTGAAGGGGCTGATGACCAGCCAAACGCCGTACGGGCGTAGAACAGACACATTGGTGCTATCGTAGCCTACCAGGGGATCTTTGCCCATCTGAGCGACAAATCCATCGTTGGCTTCCATACGGCTGCAGGCGTATCTGAACAGGTCAGCAGTTTCTGCTACATCGCCCAGACCTTCCATGCGGTTCTTGCCAACTTCCAGAGAGACCACAGCACCCATCTCGTAGATGCGTTCGTCCATAATGGCTGCGGCTTTGCGGATGAGGGCAACGCGGTCTTGCCACTTCATGTGGCTCCACATGGGGAAGGCTTTGCGTGCAGCTGCGAGGGCAGCTTTGGCATCGTCGGCTGTGCCTTTTTGGAAAACGCCGATCACCACATCGGTATTGGCCGGGAAGCGGTCTTCGATCTTTTCTTTGGCATAAACTTCTTTGCCATCGATGAACATTGCGTATTCCTGACCATATTTCGCCTTGATACTGGCAAGGGCTTCATCAAAGCGGGTATGAAGCTCTTCCGGGGGGTTGTACATGGTTGCATACGTCAATTTGAATTTGCTTTCAGGACTCATGCGGGGGTTTCCTCCTGGTACAAAATGGTTTAGACCACGTGATTTTATTAGTATAGCGCAGGTGTGAAAGGACGTCAAAATAACAACCGTCCTGATTTTGTCATGCTACTTTACAGCTGCCAAACGATCTGCCAGATCGATAAACTCCTGCAGGAACCATAATTTTCCACTGCGGATGGGGTATTCACCATGCACGGCTTGTTTCCATCGGGCGGGGATTCCCTCCAGCCCGTACATGGCACCGGCAATGGCGCCAGTGACACAGCCGGTGGTATCGGCATCATTTCCCAGGTTGACGGCGCGAATGAGAGCTTCTTCAAAGGAACGGGTGGTGGTAAGGGACCAAAGGGCACTTTCCATGGTGTGGCGCACCCAGCCGCTGTTCTTCAGGTCGGGTCGCATGCGCATGGGAGCCAATTGAATGGTCACCAAAAAGTCAGGATCTAGATCTACCTGATGCACGGCTGAAGTGATGGCCTCGCGGATCAACGTTTCAGCAGGCGCATTACCCATTTGCAGGATCTGAAACAGGATCAGGTTGAAAACCAGGGCACCGGCTGTGCTATCGGGGTGAGTGTGGGTCACTTCTGCCTGCAGGCGTGTTTCTGAGGCTAACAAACCGGCATTATTGTGGCGGGCAATGGCGATGGGCCAGGCACGCATCACGCTGCCGTTCCCCGCTGAATCGGGGTCAGCCGCCTGCACCTGGCGGGCAGCTTCAGTGACGGGAACGCCGCGGCCGATGAGCTGTAAGACTTTGGCGGTATGGATCCCCACATCAGAAGGGCGGCTCTGATACCAGCCGTTAAAGCGGGCAGCCAGGTCACGCACATTAAGGGGAGAGGTAATGAGCAAGCTCTCGGCCAGTGCCAGAGCCATCTCAGTATCATCGGTGAAACTGCCTTTAGGCAAGGGGCCAGCCACCATCTCTGACACAAGGTCGTGCTCAGAGCGGGCGGGACGGAATTCCAACGGCATACCCAGCGCATCCCCAATGGCGGCGCCAACAGCGATTCCTCGAAGACGGTCTTGCAGATCAGGCATGTCCTAATTATGCCTGAGAGTGGCAATATCGGGAATAGTTTGAACCTCATAGGAGCGTTTTCGCCCTGCTGAAATGGGTATATCATTAATGAACCATGTTCAAAAAAGCCATTCACGATGGAAGTTCGCTTTATTTAGGACTGATCTTATTGATCGCCCTGACGATAGCTTTTTTGTTGCCGGTGACCCCCGAAGATTACTGGTGGTACTTGCGCGTAGGCAAAGAAGCAATAACCAGTGGACAGATCGCCAGGGTGGATACCTTCACCTGGACGGCTGCGGGGCAACCCATTTTTTATCACTCCTGGGCCTCGGCGGTGATCTTCTGGTTGGTCTACCATCTGGGTGGCTTGACCATGACCGTCTTCCTGCGTGGACTGGTGATTGGCAGTAGTTTCGCCGGGATATGGTTCACTGCGCGCAGGCTGGGAGCGGGTAAATGGAGTACCTCCCTGGTGGTGTTGTTGGCTGTTCTGACGGCTAGCAATAACTGGGCGGTACGTCCGCAATTGCTGGGTTACCCGTTATTTGTACTTTCTTTGGCAATCCTTTACCGCTGGCAAGCTGGAGATAAAAAGGTCGTCTTTTGGCTGCCGCTGCTGGCTTTGTTGTGGGGGAATTTGCATGCCTCTTTTGTGCTCCTCTTTGCCCTGATGTTGGCTGCCCTGCTCTTTGGCCAGGGAGAACGCAAAACGCTTGCTCTGGCCTTTCTGCTTTCACTCGGCGCCATCTTCATCAACCCGCGGGGCGCGGAGAGCTGGCGGTATGTGGTGGATATGCTTTCTTCTTCTGCCAATATGCAATTTTCCGCTGAGTGGGGACCGCCAGTCAACCAGGGTTGGCAGATGAACCTGTTCTTTGCCTGGTTGTTGGGCTTTCCGCTGCTGGCGGCCCTTTCAACCCGCAAGCTGACCCGCCTGGAGTGGGCCTGGTTTCTCGGTTTTGGTGGATTAGCCTTGTGGGGCATGCGTTATGGGGTATGGTTCGTACTGCTGCTGGCTGTGCTCAGCGCACAACTGCTCAGCGGCTGGGAAGACCGGTTGACAAAACCTTCTACCCAGGGAAACTTCACCTTCAACTGGCTATTGCCCTTGATCTTTGTGCTTTTGCCGCTCAGTCTGCTGCCCGGCATCCGTCAAAGTTGGTGGAAGGATGCCACTTCAGACACGCAGAACACGCCTGTTGAGGCGACAGCCTGGCTGCAGAACCGGCCAGAATTGGAAGGGCCGTTGTTGGCGGAGATGGGTTTTGCCAGCTATCTGGAATTTGCTCTGCCGGAACGGCCGGTGTGGATCGATACGCGCGTGCAGCTTTTCCCGGTGGAGCAATGGAAACAATATGTAGATATTACCTATGCATATGCTGGTTGGGAACACGAACTGGATGCCACCGGCGCCAATCTGTTAATGATCAGCACAACAAGACAGCCTCGATTGGTAGAGGCAATCCAACAGGAGAGTCAGTGGTGTAAGCTGTATGAAGATGAAACCGCGCTGATCTATTCGCGTGGTGTGTGTGACAAAAAATAAGTGTAAAAATCGGCGATCCTGGATCGGGTGGAGGCCAAGGCGGCGCTCTGCCCGATCTTTTTTTTATTCAATTCGGCTGCTGTTTTGCGCAGAGCGGCATCTTCAATGGCTCTGCAAATGGCGTCCGCCAGGGCAGATGGGTCATCCGCGGGGACAAGCAGGCCGTTCTGGCCGGGTGTGATCCACTCTCGGATGGAGGGCAGGTCGCCGCAGATGGGCAGGCAGCCAAGCGCCATGGTTTCCAGCAGGGTGTTAGGGGTGCCGTCGTGCGTGCTGACGGAGACCGAAGCCAGAGAGCGGGCTGTCTCCTTCCACAACTTGTGCTGGTTCAGATAGCCCAACAGCCGCACGTTGGCTGCAATGTCCAACTTCTCCACCCAGTCCAGCGCCTCTTTCTGGTTGGCCATGGAGGTACAGACGAACTGAACCTGCGGATGGCGCTTGAGCACCAGTGGGATGGCCTGGAAAAAGGTATCGGTGCGCACATAAGAGCGGATGCCGCGCGGGTTGATGATCTGCGGCGCGGTGGTTGGTTTTACAGCTTTTACCGCTTCCTGCATTTCTTCCAGGTCCAGTCCGCCGTTGCCCACTACCACCAGTGAGGGTTTGGTCGGGTCGAAGCCCCACTCCGCGGCACGGGGCACATCAATGGCGGTGTCTGAAAGCAGGCCATCGGCTCGCAGCAGGGTCTGGCGGGTGAGACGCCCCATCAGGGTGTTGGCCGTGGCATGCAGGGTCAGATCGTTACCCCAGGTGGAGATAAGCAGAGGGATACGGTTGGGGGTGACGCTGGCCAACATACCCTCATAGGGAATGCGTAAGGCATGCACTACATCCGGTTGTAATTGATGAATGAGTTCCAGAAGTTCTTTTTGATAATGCCCCAGCGTATACGGCCCCAATTGATGGCGTACTTTTGCCAGCAGGGGCCGCAAGGCAGAGATGATCTTTTTACTAAAAGAAGGGCTGCTGCTGCCACCCGCCTGGCTGCCAGCCTGGCTGGCAAAGGCCACCGGCAGTACTGCCACCAACTCAGCGCCGGGAATGGGCGCACAGGGGAAAGTAGAAACCAGCATGACGCGTGCGCCAAAGGGGGCAATGGCTTTGATCCAGCGTTGGGTGATGGGGCTGCGCCCATCAGCAATGAGTAAAAGTTTCATGGTTCTATTTTATCGTTGAAAAGGAAAATCAAAGAATAATTCTATTTGCTTCTTCTTTTGAATATGTTAGAATTATTTCGATACATATAGAAATGTAATAAAGGATATGAGAATGGAAACAAACGAAGTGAATGCGCGCTTATTGGCCTTTTTTAAGGCTTTGTCAGACGAGAATCGATTAAAGATCGTTGGCTTGTTGGCCTTACGGGAATTCTCGGTGGAAAAACTCGCCGAATCGCTCAATCTAAGTGTCTCTACTACCTCTCACCATCTAACCCGGTTGGCTAAAGCAGGCCTGGTGACGGCGCGTCCGGAAGGGCATTATTACTTCTACTCATTAAAACAAGATGCCATACGATCCATGACTGAAAGCCTGTTGCAAAAAGAAACTTTGCCTGGGCTTTCAGAAGGCACCAGTGAGGAAGCTTTTGAACGCAAGGTGATGGCAGCCTTCACAGACGCCGATGGTCGGATCACTGCATTCCCTGAAAAGGAGAAAAAGCTGCTTGTCATATTGCGGTATGCAGTAAATGCTTTTGAAATGGGGAAGCGCTACAGCGAGAAAGAGGTCAACGAGATCTTGCTCCGCTTCAATAAAGATACCGCTTTTCTGCGGCGCAGTTTTATTGAATATAAATTGATGGCCCGTGAGGGCGGTGGGGGAGAATACTGGCGAATTTGAAATAGAACCCGCTTCTATATATAAAAAGAAGCGGGTTTTTTATAGCACAAAGCGAAGCGCCCGCGTAAATGCCTCTACCATCTTTTCAATGTTCACCTCTTCAGTGACGATGTGGTAGGAAGCTAGTCCCATCTGGCGCAGACTGGGCAGATCGAGCAAAGCTTTTTCAATGGCATTGGCCAGGGAAGTGGGGGTCATCTCATTGAGGATCCAGCCGTTTTCTGGGCGCACCAGCTCTGCCTGGGTGCCATCTGCTTCACCTACCAGCACGGGCAACGTGTGGGCCATGGCTTGCTGTACGGCCAGACCGCCGGTACCGGGCAAGACGAACAGATCCGCAGCGGCGTAGAAGGGTTCCAATTCCTCACCATGGCGGGCGCCGGCAAACTCAGTGGCGGGGTACACTTTGGCAGCCAGGGCTTCCAGCTCTGTGCGGATTGGACCATCTCCGACCAAAACCAAATGCGGCTTTAGCGATTCAGGCAACAGGGCGCAGGCCTGGATCAATACATCCAACCGTTTTCGCGGCTGCAACCTTCCTACATAGAGCAGGCTGGGTTTGCCATGCGCATAGTGCAGCGGGCGTTGATGCGCTTCCTGTGCTGGCTTGTGAGCGACGGCATTGGCGGCCACGAACACCCGTTCAGGGGCGATGCCCTGCTGAATATACTGCTCTGCACCCGTATTGGAATAGGCCACAACGGCATCTAAAGATTGCAAAAAGCGCCGTCGCAAGGGAATTTCCAATCCGTAGGCACGCGGAGCGCCCAATCCCCAGCCGATGACGGGGCGTTTGTGGCTGTGCATCCAGCGGATGGCGTGAGGCGTGCTCAAGTAACGTGGGTTTGCCTCCACGATCAGGGCTTCCGGCTGCCATTGGTCCAGCCAATCCAATAAATTGGTTTGCACACAGGTGTAAAAACTACCAGTACCCAGGTGCAGATTATTTGCCTCCACAAAGTGGGCACAGGTCAAGTTGGCCTCTGTCTTGATGGATTCGACCGGACGCGGTTGCCCTGCAAATACGCTCATGCCCTTGCTGGCCACACAAGCCAGGCTTTCCAGAAACGGCACGCGGTATTCGGGTAGAACACGTTGCTGTAATCCCAAACGGATGTCTAATTCGTTCATTCGGCCAATACCTTTACTTGAGAACCGTGCTGACCTTTTACCACTTCAATACGGGCAGGGAAGGCATCTTTGAGGTTTTCCATGTGGGTGATGACCAATACTTTGGCGAAATCGTTGCGAGAAACATTGATGGTTTCGATCAATTGTTGGATGCCGTCTGCATCCTGACTGCCAAATCCTTCATCAATGACCAGGGTTTGCAAGCGGGCGCCGGCGCGGTGAGCCAGCACCCGGCTGAGGGCCAGGCGGATGGCAAAATTGACGCGGAAGGCCTCTCCGCCGGAGAAAAGTTCATAATCGCGCTCTCCCTGGGAATCACGGATGAGGATATCTAGCGTTTCTTTGCGATCCTCGCGTTTCTTGTCTTTGAACTCGCGTTGGGTTTCAAAACGCACCGCCATGTTGCCATTGGAAAGCCTGTCCAGGATCTCATTGGCGTTGCTCTCGATCTCTGGCAGGGCTTGTTCGATGAGCAAGGCGGGGATGCCATCTTTGCCAAAGGCGCGCTCCAATAATTTCAACTGCGCAATCTGCTGCTTGGTGCCATCCTTGAGGTTGAGCTGTTGGGCCTTCTTCTCGCGCTGGCGGTCCAGCACGGTCACTTCATTGCGCGCCTGCGCCATCTGTTCGCGCAGGCGATTGACGGCTTCTTGCAGGGAGTAGTACTCAGCTTCCAGTTGGGTAAGGTCCGGTAGGTTGGCTTTTTTGGTATTTAGATTTGCTTGTGCCTCACCGAAATCTTTTTCCAGTTCACGCAAATGGGTCTCTTTTTGCTCAATGCTCAGATGCGCTTCCTCGATCTCACGTTGCAGCGGCGCTAGAGCCGCGCGAGCTTTTTCCAGGCCCAACCAGGCATCCTGGCTGGAGCGGCCGGCCAACTCAGCCTGTTTGACGGCTTCATGGGCGGCAGCATCATAGCCCAGGTTTTTGAGTTGGGCGTCCACCTCGGTCAGCTTTTGGCGCGCTGCAAGGGCGTAATCGTTCTTCGCTAGTTTGTCCTGCAGCTCTTGCAGGCGGGGCAAGCCTTTGCTCTGCCACTCGCTGAGGATCTGCTCGTAATTGGCAATCTCTTTGCTCTGAACGGCCAGCGCTTTCTGTTTTTCAGCCAGCGGTTTCTCGATGTTGCTGAGGAGAGCGATCTGGCTTTCCAACTCGATATAACGGTTGGAGAAATCTTTGAGTTTGTCTTTATTCTTCTGGTAATTATCGCGCATGGCCTGCACTTCACCGCGCAGGTCAGCGATCATCTTTTCGCGCTCTTGTTCAGAGAGGGGTTTGCCGCATACCGGGCAAAGGGAGGTGCTGATGTCATCCAATTGCTCAATGCGTTTGTTGAGCTCTTTGCCCACGGTCTCAAGCCGTTCATTCTCTGCTTTGGACTGGCCGCGTTCATCTGCCAGGACGCGCAGATCTTGTTCCAGGATCGGGCGTTGACCAGTCTGCTCGCTCAAGCGGTTGATCTCTTCCTGGGAAGCACTCAACTGTTGTTTGAGCGCAGGCAAGGCAAGCTCAACCTGTTTGATGTTCGCGGCGGTGGTTTGTAAATTCTTGATCTCAGTTTCCAGCCGGGCTTGTTCGCTGGCAATCTCTTGCAAGTAAGGTTGGCGCTGCTTGTCGTACTTCTGGAAGTTGGCAGCCAGAGCTTCCCATCCTGCCAGGTCTTGTTGGGCCTGCTTCCAGGCATTGAGTGAAGTCTGGATCTCCACTTCGTGTTTGATCTGTTCTTCCAACCCTGCCCGTTCTTGCTGGCGAGCCAGGAGCAGTTCGTTCTGGCGGGCCAATTCAGCTTGCAGGCGTTTGAGCTCACTGCCTTGCTTTTCAAGAGTGCGTTCTTCGTTCTTCAGCCCATCCTGCACCAGGCGCTGCTGATCAAGGATCTGTTTTTTGGCTTCGAACAGTTCATTTTGCTGTTTGAACTCTTTTTCCACTTCAGCCAGGCGCTGCTTGCGAGCGGCTTCCTGGTCCAGTTCGGCATCGATCTCGATGAGGCGCGCTTCGATGAGGGCAAGGCTCTTTTCGGCTTCACTGCGTCGACGGGCGGTCTCTTCTTTGTAATCGTCCCAAACGTCCAATCCCAAAATGCTGGAGAGGATGCGCTTGCGGTCCGATGGCTTCTGTGTGGCGAACTGATCAGCTTTGCCCTGCAAAAAGAAGGAGGCATTGGTGAAGGTCTCATAATCGAGGCGCAGGGTTTTGCGGATAAGGTCCTCGGTATTTTTTAGGGTAGCACCGGTGAGAACGCGCCAATTTTGGGATTCATCCAGTATGGCAAATTCCAACTGGGTGGTCTTGTTTCTGGGTTTTATGCGCTGCACGCGGTATCGGCTGCCTTCGTAGTCGAAGGTCAAGATCACTTCTGCG
>CAZWKK010000051.1:0-1658 GCA_964634855.1 uncultured Anaerolinea sp. | reverse complement strand
TCTCTGGATACCAACACCTTGTCAATGCGGTGGCCGTCCAGATCCATCACCTCAAAGCGTAAATTTTCAAAGGTAAAGTGTTGACCGGTGGAGGGGATGGCTTCCAACTGGCTAAGGATGAACCCTGCCAGAGTTTGATAGCCGATCTTGTCTTCGTCGGGGAGTTGGTTGAGATCAAACAGGTCTTTCAATTCGTCAATGGGCAGCAAACCATCCAGCAGGTAAGAACCATCCTCGCGGCGGATGATCTCCGGCTCAGAGGTTTCATCTTGTGCGGGCAATTCGCCCACAATGGCTTCGAGCACGTCAAAGAGAGTGACGAGCCCCAACAAGCCCCCGTATTCATCAATGACCAGAGCTTCGTGCAAGCCCGATTGACGCACCATTTCGAGCACGCGGGAGGCAGGGCTGTTCTCCGGCACAAAAATAGGCTTTTGGATGAGCGGGGTCAGGTCAAAATGCTGTCCCATCAAATGTTGTTCCAGCACATCTTTGGCACGTAAAATACCGATGACGTTGTCCAGTGAGCCATCTGCCACCGGGAAACGTGAGTGGCTGCTGTGAACGATCTGATCCAAGATCAACTGGGCCGGGTCTTCCAGGTCGATCCATTCGATCTCGGTGCGCGGGGTCATGATGGCGTTAATGAGGCGGTCATTGAGGCGGAACACACCTTCGATCATGTCTTGCTCGGCTTCTTCAAAGACGCCTACCTGAGTGCCTTCTTCTACCAGGCCTTTGATCTCTTCTTCGGTGATGGGTGGTTCGTTGCTTTTTTGTACGCCCAACAAGCGCAAACCGAGATCGGTGGAAGCAGAGAGGAGATGGATGATGGGTGATGTGACGCTGGAGATGAACTTCATAATACCAGCTACACGCGCGGCGATCTTTTCAGGGTCGTTGAGGCCAAGGCGTTTTGGGATCAATTCACCCAGTACAAGCGAGAAATAAGTGGTGACCAATACCACCAGAAAAAGTGAAACCCCACCGGCATAAGGGGCCATCCAGGGGATGGTATCAAAGACACGTTCCAGGCGGGAAGCCAGGGTGGCACCGCCGACGGCGCCGGTGAGCACACCCACCAGGGTGATGCCAATTTGCACAGAAGAAAGCAGCTTGCTGGTAGATTGGCTTAATTCCAATGCGGTGGCCGCACCGCGGTCACCTTCACCGGCACGCTGTTCAAGGCGAATCTTGCGTGCAGAGACCAGCGCGATCTCAGACATGGAAAAGAAACCGTTAATGAGGATCAAAACGAACATGATCAAGATCTCAGTGAATGTGTTCATTTAATTCTCAAGTCCCTCTTTATCATTGGCGTTAACCACGCTTTGAATGATCTCCTGTGCCATCTCTTTAAGCGGCTCCCGATCCTGTGTTTTGGAACTGATCGAGTTCCAGTAAAGGTCCAACATCTCCAACGGTGTCAAACTGGTGAGAGTTTGGTTTTCCGGCAAACGCAGGCGGGCTTCTTCCTGCGGCTTACGCAGCAAATGGAATTCCAGTGCCCCAGCACAGTGCTCGCGGATGAAGGATTCATCCAGAAAGGGTTCCATCACGCGCGGGTAATCAATGACCAGACGCATGATGGCATCTTGAAGCTGTGATTTTTCTGGCAGCACCTGGCGGACTTTGTCCATTACATCATCGCCCACGCT
>CAZWKK010000050.1:0-10250 GCA_964634855.1 uncultured Anaerolinea sp. | reverse complement strand
AATACGGAACAAGTTGCGGGGATGGACATCCCACAGCCCAATAGAGCGCAATTCTTCTTTAACTTTTGCTGGGATGAGAGCAGGGTTCTTCATTTGCGCAAAGGTTGGCAACACAATGTTGCGTTCGCGCATGCGTTTAATGGCTCGTTCCTGTCGATCTTTTACAACAGTCAAATCAATTTTTGCCATTGGTTTTCTACTCCGCTAATATTTTTTTATTTTTCGTCAGAAGGAGCTTCGCTGGTCGTGTACAGCGGGCGTCCTTTAACTTCATCATAAATTCGGCCAATGTATTCGCCGAGAATACCCAGGCTGAGCAATTGAACGCCGCTCAGGAAGACCACCAAGATCACCGTCAACGCCTGCCCAGCCAGGAAAGCAGATCCAACTGCGCGCAAGACGATGAACAGGACCATCAGCAAAAAGCCAATCCCAGCCAGGAAAGCACCTACCCAGGTGGAAAGCTGCAGTGGGAAATAAGAAAAACTCGTGATGGCCGTCAGGGCTAGCTTGATCATTTTCTTCAGAGGATACTTGGTGCTGCCAGCAAAACGGGCGGCGCGTTTATAGGGGACGCCCACCTGTCGGAACCCCACCCAGGCAGACATGCCGCGTAAGAAACGTTGTCGCTCACGCATGCCGTTCATGGTATCCACTACTTTGCGATCCAGCAGACGGAAATCACCGGTATCCATGGGGATCTTTACATCGGTGATGCGGTAGATCAGCCGGTAAAAAAGAGAGGCTGTCATCAACTTAAATTTACTCTCACCTTCACGTTCAGCCCGTACGGCATAGACCACCTGGAACCCCTCACGCCATTTGGCGATCAGATCCAACATCACTTCTGGCGGATCTTGCAGATCGGCATCGATCACCAATACAGCATCACCGCGCGAGTAATCCATCCCTGCCGTCACAGCCAGCTGATGCCCATAATTGCGGGCAAAGATCACCGGCCGTACATGAGAGTCTGCTTTGCCAAGTTGACGGATCATATCGGTTGAGCCATCTGTAGACCCATCATCCACCAAAACCAATTCCCATGCTTCTTTGGTCTGCTCCATCACCTGTTTTACTCGCCGGTATAGTTCATCCAGGCAGTCTTTTTCATTGAAAACAGGCACGATCACAGTAAAAACAGGTTTCATAGCGTCCTTAATTATCCATTCGTCTCAAGAAATTTCTTCAATGATTTCATCGTTGGTTCTATGACCGGGGCTTCTTTGACTGCCATCATGGCAGCCCGAATATCTTTCAGCCCATTCCCGGTGCTGATGACCACTACCGGATCATCCGGGAAGATAATTTTATCAGCAATTGCCTTCTTGAGACCAACAAATGCGGTAGAGCCAGCTGGCTCGGTAAAGATGCCAAACTTGCCCAGTTCACCAATTCCACCAATGATCGCTTCGTCTGTTACGGTTATGTAGGCACCACCGGTCTCTCTGGCTGCGCGCACCGCGCGTACCCCATCGCGCGGCAGGTCCACGCTGATGGAATCTGCCAGAGTGGTGGCTTCAATTGGAATGATCTCTTCGTTACCGGCAAAATAGGCATTCGCCACAGCAGCAGACTTGTCGGATTGAATACCAAATATTCGCGGCATTTGTTTGAGCCAGCCCAGCTTCATTAGGTCTTTGAAACCCTTGTGAATGCCAGAAATGATATTGCCATCGCCTACCGAAACAAACACGCATAATGGCTTGCTTGTTTCTGATTGCTTGAGGCAGATCTGTTCCCAGATCTCGAGTGCAGCCGTCTTTTTGCCCTCGGCCGTGAATGGATTAAAACCTGTATTGCGGCAATACCAGCCAAATTCTTGGGCAGCCTCAATTGTCAGGTCAAAAGCGGAATCATAATTGCCATCCACGAGGATTACCTTGGCACCGTACACCAAAAGTTGAGCAATCTTGGCCTGCGGAGCAGTTTTGGGTGCAAAAATGATCGCTTTTTGCCCAATGGCTGCGGACATGCCAGCTAAGGCTGCGCCGGCATTCCCGGTAGATGCGGTTACCACCACCTCAGCTTTGATCTCACGAGCGCGGGCAACAACAATTGAGCTGGCGCGATCCTTGAACGATGCGGTCGGGTTGCGGCCTTCATCTTTCAGCCAAAATTGTTCCAAGCCCAACGACTGGGTCAAAGCGGGTGGAGTATAAAGAGGGGTCCAGCCTGCAATTCGCAGAGTGGTGCCTTCGCCGCCTGGATCTTCAACCGGTAATAAAGGCAAATAGCGCCATAATGAAAAATCGGTACGCGAGGTGATATCTTCGATTTGAAAATTCTTGCGAATTGCTTCGTAATCCAATACTACATCCAAATTGCCGCCACATTTGGGGCATGTGTACAGTATCGATGCAGGTTCATATTCAGCCTTACAAATCGAACAGTGATACCCAGTGTAGTGATTCATTCAATCTTCCTATTCGTTTTCAAATGGGATGCCCAACGCTGCCGGTGGGGACGTACGTAAAGCACGCAAGATCTTGGAAATGGTACGGCGAACCGATTCTGGCATACCTGCCAGGGTGCGATCCACCCAATCTGCGTTACCAACATTCACAAACAAGAGAGCCAGGATCATGAGTGGGAAAGGCGCCACCTGAAAAACACGAGAATTGATCTGTGGAATGAGTGGCTGCAATACGATGCCCAGCCATTGCAGCAAAACAAACAGGTAGGAACCCAAAGCGCCTTTGAGCGGATGCCAGCTACCAAAAATGGTGATGGCCAATACGATCCAGCCGATGCCATCAATGCCAGAGAGTTGGCCGTTCCAGCCTTTGACGCTTAAGGAATACAATGCGCCCCCGATACCTACCAAAGCGCCGCCAACACCCACATAAATGTAGCGCATCAGATTCACATTGGCGCCACGAACAAAAGCAGCCGCGGGTCTCTCACCAATGCCCTGCAACATCAACCCTTGATGGGTCTTATAGATCCAAAAGTAGCAGACAAAAATGGATACATAACTAAGGTAGGTTAACAAGGTTTGACTGAACAAAATGGGGCCAATAAACGGGATCTGGGAGAGCCCTGGAATAGGAATTGTGGGGATCTGCATCACGGCTTTGCCGATGAGAGGGGCTCCCAAAAAGTAAGCCAAACTTCTGGTCGCCATTGCGAGGACATAGCCGACCGCCACCTGTGATTGTTTGAGCGCAATGCTCATGAAGGCGATCAAAAGCGCAACCAGTGCGCCAACCAAAGCGGCAGCCAAAAAGCCAACCAAGAAGTTGCCAGTGACCGTTGCCGCAGCAAAACCCACCATGGCGGTGAGAATGAGACTGCCATTTAAGGAAAGGTTCATTACGCCAGAACGTTCTGTCAGAGTCTCGCCCATCACAGCAAAGATCACGGGGCCAGCCCATGCAAAAATGGAGCCAATACTGTTGATCAATGAGCTATCCATATCAGGCTCCTTTACCTTTCTTGGAAAGAATGCGGCGTACGCCATCCATGATCAAAACGAAGATCACCAACGATCCCTGGATGACACCGGAAAGGTTCGAATCCAGTTTCAAGTCCATGCCCAGACCGGCAGCCCCCTTACTCAGCCCGATGAACACAAAGGCGATCGGGGCAGTGATGAGGGGTTGAATATTGGCCAGCATCCCCACCATCAGCCCCAGGTAGCCGTAGCCGCCGGAAATGTTATTGCGCAGCACATGGTTGAAGCCGGTCACCTGCAAAGCGCCTGTGAGCCCGGCAAAAAGACCGCAAAGGATAAAAGAGAGAAGCATATAGCGGTTGGTTGGGATGCCTAACAAGAAGGAAGACTTGTTATTCTTTCCCACCGCTTTAAGCTTCAGACCAAAATACGTGCCTTTGAGGATTATGGTCACAATGACCACCCCCACGATGGCAATTCCCAGCGCCCAAAGGCTGAGGTACGTTCCTTTTACCTGCGGCAACCAGTAGATACCCTCCAGCATTTTGGTGCTGCCGTTTGCCACCCCTACAGGTTTCCAGGGGCCGTATACCAGAGATAGCATAATGGCATCAGCGATGAAGTTAAAGCCCAAACCACCAAAGATCTCGTTGACACCGCCAAAATTTTTGAGCAAACCCACCAGTAACGCCCAGATCATGCCGCCCACAATACCACCCAGAATGGCCAGCACGATCACTAACCCACCCGGGGTGCTTGATCCAATAAAGAGGCGGATGACGCCATAAGCAAAGATGGCGCCCATCTCGATCTGACCTTCCATACCAATGTTCCAAAGACCAGAAGTGAAGGTGAACATCAGGCCGCAAGAGGCTAATACCAGCGGAACCCATGCCTGCAAGACCTGAGTGAAAGCGTCCCAGGAGCCTAAAGAGCCTCTAAAGATCACAGCGAAAACTGCCAGTGGATCAGCGTCCATAATGGCAATCAAAACGCAGGTGAACAAAATTGCCAAAACAACCGCAATGCTCAAAGAGCTGTAACGGTTGGTCAGCATTGTGCGAAGAATATTCCGGTTGGTCTTCTTTGTGACTTCAGTTGAAATTGTCATAATTGTTTTCCTTATCCAGAATTACCAACCCTTACCGCCAATTAACTGACCCAGTTCATCCACAGTAACCTTGCTGGCTTCAAAAGGTGAAGACACTTTGCCACCAAAGAACACAAGGATGCGATCACTATACTGCAAGACCTCATCCAGATCAGATGAGATAAAGATGATGCTGGCCCCTTCTTTACAACGTTGCTTCATCTTATTCCAGATGTACATGGAGCTTTCAATATCCAACCCGCGAGTGGGATGATCCAAAAGTAGCAATCGTAAAGGTTGTCGCAATAATGCCAACTCTGCCCGCTGCTGATTGCCACCAGATAAGGATTCAATATTGATCTCAGGTGTGCCCTTGATGTTGAAATCTTTGATGCGATGCTCGGTCAGCTTCTGGGCTGACTTCTGGTCAATAAAGAATCCAGATTGTTTTTCTGCCAGAATAAAATGCTCGTTCAGGTTTAAACCTGCGATCAGACCTTCTTCCAACCGCGCTGCGGGCAAAAAGGAGATGCCTGCTTCTTTGAAATCGAAATAGTGGCGTCCAACAAGATCTAACTTCTGGCCGTCTTCTTTCCGCATGTAAATATGGCCGCCTGAAGGGCGAATGATCCCCGCCAATGCGCGCAAGATCTGTCCCTGTCCAGACCCTTCCATACCAGCAAGACCAATCACTTCGCCTTTTTGGATACAGAAATTGACTTCTTTAATGGGTAAGCGAACATCATCGATCCGTAGATCGGAAATTTCAAAGTTAATGTTTTTCTGTGAAGCACATTCCTTTTCAGCATGTGCCAATTTCTTGCCAAACATCAATTCAACCAGTTTCTCTGTTTCATAGGGGGGGCGCATTTGACCCACGTTCTTGCCAGCCCTAAAAACATCCACCTGGCTGCATAACAGCTCAACTTCTTCCAATTTATGAGAAACAAAAATGACTGATTTTCCCTGGGCAGAGAGTTTTTTAACCGTGGCAAACAATTGCTGTTTTTGAGAAGCAGAAATACCCGTGGTCGGTTCGTCCAAGATCAACACTTCAGCGCCGAGCCAGAGTAAGCGCATGATCTCAAGTTGTTGCCGCTCCCCCACCGTCAGATGCTCGATATAAGCATCGGGAGAGATGGAAAAATTAAATTGTTCTTGCAGGTCTTTGAACTCTTTTAAAACCTTTTTGCGATTCGGTAACATCCCCTCATCACTGCCAATAATGAAATTATCGATCACCTTCATGGGGGGAAAATCCAACGGATCCTGGTGCAACATACCAATTCCCATGCGTACCGAATCCGCCGGTGATGCAATGGTGACCTTCTTGCCATCCAACAGAATATCGCCCGAATTCGCCTGGTAAAGACCTGAGAAGATCTTCATCAAGGTGCTTTTACCAGCGCCATTCTCACCCAAAATTCCCTGAACATCCCCTGACTTTACATGAAGCGAGATATGGTCATTGGCATGGACTTTACCAAAGGATTTATCTATGTTTCGAAGCTCTACATCCATGGAACCTCTTCTCGTGATTAATAGAGATGGAGGGAAGGCAATTGAATGCCTTCCCTCCAAAAACGGTTCTATTTAGCGACGCTGTCGCCGGTCATCCCTTCGAGTAACTGAGGAAGGTACCAAATTTCCTGGTCGGTGGCTGCAACACCATCAGCAAGGAAGACGGAACCGTCCTGGTAATTCATGGGACCTTTCCAGAGGTTCAATCCACCAGCCAACTCGGCAATAAAGGAATCGAGTTTGGTAGATGCATCTGCAGAAAGGCCAGCGCTCTTTTTGAAGCCGATGACAGAGGTATCGGGATTGTTAATATCAGCCCAATCGGGACCGCCCCAAACGAACTGACGAGCATACGTTCCATCCTGCACCGATTTGATCACGGGCAGCATCAAAACACCCCAGTTGAAGTACGGCACGCCCAAGCAGGCATCTGGAGCTACGTCGCAAGCAGCTTCGTAGTCATACTGCACAGCATAGACGTCCTGGCCCTGATCGCGGAATTTCTTGGCTTCGGTTACAGCTTCGGTAGAGTCGATGCCAGAAATGACCACGTCATAACCAGTGGAGAAGAAGTTATCAGCAACCTGGGTAGGATCAAGGGTAACACCTGGAATGTTGAACCACATACCGATCCAAACAACGTTGAAATCGAGCGGAGTGGTCTGTTTGGCAATGTTCTTCCAGCAGTAGTTGGCGCCGAGGTAAGCAGCAGCGGCCAAACGGCGGGTTTCATCATTGATCAATGGACCAAGGAAACCGATCTTGCCGGTTTTGGTGGTCAGAGCTGCGGAGCAGCCAGCCATCATCTTGCCGTATTCCATGCGGCCCATCAGGTCAGATTCACTGGTAAGGTTAGCGTCATAGCGTTTGCCATCTTTCCATGCGAAATCACCAGACAGCCAGATCACGGGAACATCGGGGTGAGCTGTGGCAAATTCGGTAACGCCATCTTTCATATCATCAGAGTTGAAGATAATGACCTTGGCGCCACGAGAGTAGAGCTGTTCAGCGAACTGAGCAGCCGTGGTGTTGGGATTGGCAGCGGTATTTACATTGTCGGCATAGATGAATTTGGTGTTGGGGAGTTTGCTCTCAACATACTGAGCGCCGACATAGGTGGCCGTTGACCAACCATTGTCATTGTAGGGACCAACCAGGAGCATACCGAAGGTAAAGGGTTCGGTGCTGGCAGGTGCTTCGGTGGCTGCAGGAGCTTCGGTAGCAGCGGGGGCTTCTGTGGCTGGAGCCGCAGTGGGGGTTGCACAGGCAGAAAGCGCCAGTGCAGCAATGAGGATCAGACTAACTACGAGCCAAATACGTTTAGAAAACATTATTCTCCTCCTGAGAATCGGAACAATAGGGTTTACAAAACGAAAAACACTGGAAGCAAGCTAACTAAGTTAACTCCACCTCCTTTCTTTGGCAGAAGTCGCAATTGTAGTCTTACGAGTGAGAAATCAATCACGCTAGACTTCCTCCAGATAAATTCCGGGGAAGTCAAATACCCTCCTATTGTACACAAGCACCCGTTGCTTAAAACTTAAAATATAACTAATTTTAAGCTTTTTAACCGTCATAGCAACCGCCTTTCAAGTCCTGCCCAGTAAAGACCAGGCAGGACTTATCAAGACAATGTTACTGAACGATCCAGGTTCCCGTTTCACCTTTCAAAGCACGACCAATATTCTCAGGATTCGTGATCAGTGCTTTTTTGCCGCCATGTTCAAGGTAATTCAAGATTGCCTGGATCTTGGGTAGCATGGAACCTTTGGCGAAATGACCTTCAGCCATATACTGCTTGGCTTCAGCAACCGTCATTTTGTCCAGCCACTTTTGATCGGGCTTGTTGAAATTGATTGCAACTTTCTCTACTGCTGTGCTGATGACGAACAAGTCAGCATTGATGAGGTTGGCCAGAACGGAAGAACCGAAGTCTTTATCGATCACAGCTTCAACCCCGATCAAATTGCCTTTTTCATCTTCGATGACGGGGATACCACCACCGCCAACACCTACAACGGTGAAGCCGGCTTCGATCAACTTCTTGATGGCATCAGCTTCTACAATCCGTGCAGGAATGGGAGAAGGAACCACACGGCGCCAACCGCGGCCAGCATCTTCAACCACAGTCCATTTATCTTTTTCAGCATGTTCTTTGGCTGTCTTCTCGTCCATGAAAGAACCGATGGGTTTGGAAGGATTCTGGAAGGCTTTATCGTTCTTATCCACAATGGTTTGGGTCACAACGGCCACAGATTGTTTCTTCAGGCCGCGGGCTTTGAACTCATTGTCAAGAGACATGGCGAACATATAGCCAATGGATCCTTGAGAATCTGCACCACAGTAATCCAACGGTACCGGGTGGAGTTCTCCGATTGAAAGTTCAGAACGACGCAGAATGAAACCGACCTGCGGACCATTCCCGTGGGTAACGACCACTTCCCAACCTTGTTCGATCATGTCCACAATGTGGCGCATGGATTCATTACCGGCTTCGTACTGATCCGGAATACTGCGATGTTTCTCATCTTTGATCAGGCTGTTACCACCAACGGCTACTACTGCAACACCTTTCTTTTCTACCATTCTTAGTCATCTCCAAAAAGTAGTAATTAACTCATTGTTAAAGCCATAACGGCTTCTTGCACATGCATTCGGTTTTCAGCTTCATCGTAAACAACTGACTGGGGACCATCCATCACGCCGTCGGTCACTTCAATATTGCGGTCAGCGGGCAATGGGTGCATATAAATGGCATCCGGTTTGGCCAATTTCATGCGGCGTTCGTCGGTGATCCAGCTCTCATATTTCTTAATGATCTTGGCGCCTTCTTCGGGATCCGGGGTATGGACCATGGCACCCCAGGATTTGGCGTAGATGATATCGGCATCCTTGAAAGCTGCATCCATATCATCCACCACCTCAAAACCGGTGCCAAATTTGGCAGCCTGCTCGCGGGCCTGATCCATGATCTCGGGCATCAGTTTGAACTCAGGTGGATGGGCCAGAACGACATCCATGCCAAAACGCGGCATCTGCAAGACCAGAGACTGGGGCACAGACATCGGTTTCTGATATGAAGCGGCATACGCCCAGGAAACTACCATCTTCTTGCGGCGCAGATCACGGCCTTTTTTCTCGACGATCGTCATCAGGTCAGCCAGGCACTGGAAGGGATGATAAATATCGCACTGCATGTTCAACACTGGCACACGAGAAGCTTTGGCTACTTCATTCAGGTAACCATTGCCAACGCCCCAATCCACATGGCGAATGGCGATACCATCAAAATAACGACCAAAGATCTCACCGATCTCTTTGGGGGTGTCGCCGTGGCTGATCTGAGTAGTGCGGGATTCAATGAATGCAGCATGTCCACCCAGGTGGGCCATACCAGCTTCAAAAGAACCGCGGGTGCGGGTGCTGCTGAAGAAGAACAGCATAGCCAACACTTTGTCGCGCAGATAGGGGGTGAGTTCGTTCAAAGCGCGTTTGCGTTTGAGGTCAAACGCCACCTCAAGAACGGTTTCAACTTCTTCTTTTGAGAAATCCAGGTCACCGATCAGATCGCGACCATGTAAGAAGCTTTGCATAAAATGCCTCCTATTCCATCTTGCCTAAAACGAGGCCCAACAGCGCCATACGCATCACGACACCATTGAAGGCTTCTTGCCAGTAGCGAGACCAGCGGGTGATATCTACATCCGGAGGGATCTCGTCCATGCGCGGCAGAGAGTGCAGCAAAATGGCGTCTGATTTGGCTTTTTTGCCCAACAGTTCGCGGGTGATCTTGTAATTGGCGGGGGTCATACCATGTTCGCCGGCTTCCTGGCGACTCTTGGTGTAATCGGGCTGAACAACTGGCTCTACCAGAATTACATCAGCTTCGGCAATGGCCTGTTCTACATGCTCAGCTTCTTTGAAGTTGAGGTTATAGGCTTTGAGCTCTTCTTTGAACTCAGGGGTCAGGGTCATCCCTTCAGGAGCAACGTAGGTGATGGGGCAATCGAACTGGGTCAAAGCGTAAGACAGGGAATGCATGGTGCGCATGCGCATATCGCCCACAGCCAACCATTTGAGGCCATCAATGCGACCCTTTTCGGTCAAAACGGTGTACAGGTCGGTGAGGATCTGGGTGGGGTGTTCGCCCCAACCATCACCACCATTGATGATGGGCACAGAAGACCACTTGGCGGCTTCCATGGGAGCACCCTGCTGGAAGTGGCGCATGAAGATGACATC
>CAZWKK010000049.1:0-10284 GCA_964634855.1 uncultured Anaerolinea sp. | reverse complement strand
AACCCACAACCAATGGCTTATGAGTCCACTGCTCCACCGTTGAGCTACCTCGCCAACAGAGAGACATTTTACTTGAAGCGTTTCTATTTGTCAACAAAATTGAATTGAAATCGTGCTTTGCAGTACAATACCAGGCGTTCGTGGGCGGGAATTATCTCCACAAAAAATCCACACAAACAGTGTAAACTATGCTAGAATAGAGAACTTGGTAAGCAGGATGTTACTCTGCTACCTTTCCGCTCTCAGCTTTACCAACGGTATTGTCAGAGGGCATATCCCAGGGAAAGGAGGTTCTCTTAGCTATGCATAATTATGAAATCGTGTTGATTTTGCATTCTGAACTGGACGAGACCGCATTCAATGCAGCCCTCGAAAAAGTGAAAGGATGGATCACGACGAGCGGCGGTACAGTCTCCAAAGTTGATGTTTGGGGCAAACGCCGAATGGCATACGCAATCCGCAAACAGCGCGAAGGTCAGTATGTTCTGATCAATGCCGAATTTGCGCCTGCGTTCACTGCTGATCTGGAGCGCAACTTACGCTTCTTGGAGCCGGTCATTCGGTTCATGATCACAGTAGTTGAGTAATTAACTCTTATGAGTTGAGGAGCTTCTATGAGCCGTGGGTTGAACAAGGTCATGATCATCGGTCATTTGGGCAGAGACCCAGAGATGCGCTACACCCCTTCAGGCCGGCCGGTAACTACTTTTACAGTGGCCACCAACCGCACCTGGAACACCGCAGACGGAGAACGTCACAGCGAGACCGAGTGGTTCAATATCGTGACCTGGGGCAACCTGGCAGAGATCTGCAAGCAGTATCTCTCAAAAAGCCAGCAGGTGTACATTGAAGGACGCCTTCAAACCCGCCGCTGGGAAGATGCTGAAGGAGTGAAACACTCCAACGTGGAGATCGTTGCCAGTGAGATGATGATGCTGGGCGATCGCCGCGATAACGGCCAACAAACGAACATCGAAGCCCAAAATCAAGAAGATGACACAACTCCTGAAGAAGAGTACCCGTTTTAATTTTGGAGTATTAAAATGCCTGAAGATAATAATAACGAAAACGAGCAAAGCTCTGGTGGTTCCCGCCGGTTTATTGCTCGACCCAAGATCTGCCAGTTCTGCGCTGATAAAAACATCAGCATCGATTACAAATCGGTAGATATGCTTCGCCGCTTTGTGACCGAAGATGGCAAAATCCGCCCACGGCGCCAGACCGGCACCTGCGCTTCACATCAGCGCAAGTTGGCCATGGCGATCAAACGCGCCCGCCACATCGCCTTGCTGCCCTTCACCGGCGAACGCTGGAGCGACGCTATCCGCTAGGTCGTTTTTCACAGAGAGGCATAGAATGCAAAGCTCTATGCCTCTTATTCTTTCTAATCGAGGTTTTCAATGGCTAAAGATACAAACACAGAGACGCCAAAACCGGTCACCAAAAAACATTTGGCCAGGATGGAAAAAGAGCAGCGCCAGAACAAGTTCCTGCTCATTGGTATCATCTCGGTCGTTATTGTGATCGTTTTGTTGGTCGTTGCCGGCGTTCTCAGCAATTCGAACGTCTTTAAGAATGGACGAACGGTTGCCAAAGTGGGGGACGAAAAGATCACTGTTGAACAATTCGCTCACCGCGTTGGTTATGATCGCTATCAGTTGATCAACACCTACGTTCAATACGCATCTTCTTATTTCGCTTCTTTCTTCCAGGATCAGCTTTTGCAGGTCCAGAACGAACTGGATGATTACATCAAGTTTGGTTCTGATACCCTCGACACCATGATCGGTGAGCGCGCCCTGGTTCAAAAAGCCAAACAGATGGGCATTACTGTGACCGATGAAGAAGTCCAGGCTGAGATCCAGAGTAACCTGGCCTACTTCCCCAACGGCACCCCCACCCCCACCGAAGCTGCTCCCACCATCACCTACTATCCGACCTCAACACTTTCGGATCTGCAGATCAAGCTCTCTGAGCACACTGCCACTCCGACTGTGGCCCCCACTGAGACTCCGGTTGAGACAGCCACCATTGACCTGACCGCCGAAGCGAACGCCCAGGCGACCAGCACTGCCCAGGGTACTCCCGCTGCCACAGAAACCCCGGTTGTTGCTACTGAAGCAGCCACTGAGGTTCCTACCGAGAATACCACCCCGACCGAAACTGCCACCATTACCCCCACCGCCACCGAGTATACGGAACAGGGCTTCAAAGACCTGTATTCCACCATCGTGGCCAACATTTCAACTCAGGCTTCCTTCTCAGAAGCTGAACTGCGCGACTATGTTCGCACCGTTCTCTATGAGCGCAAAGTCTTCGCCGAAGTTTCCAAGACCGTTGCTCCTGAACAGGATATGGTATGGGCTCGCCACATCGTTGTGGCCACTCAGCAACAGGCTGATGAAGTTCTCAGTATCCTTAAATCTGGCGGCGATTGGTCTACCACTGCAGCCCAGTACTCCACCGATGCCAACACCAGTATGTCTGATGGCAATTTGGGTTGGGTCACCAAGGGAATCCACGGTACCGCTTTTGATGATGCCGCTTTCGCCCTTGAAATTGGCGCGACCAGCGAAGTCGTCAAGACCGATGCCGGTTATGAGATCATCCAGAGCCTCGGACACGAAGTTCGCCAGCTCAGCGCTGATGAGCTTTCTGCTGCACAGACTGCCGCTTACCGCAAATTCATCGCGGATGCCAAAGAAGAAATTGGCTTCAAGAAGTATGACCTGTGGGCTTCTGTTGTCCCGTCCACCCCGGATATCCCCGCTGACTATCGTATCAACACCAATACCGGTCAGTAATCCAAAACCTGATTCAAAAAGAAAGAGCAGTTCAAATGAACTGCTCTTTTTATTTGGTTACTTTACCATTTCCTCGTTCACTTCGTCCAGGCGCAAACTGATGACCTGGCTGGCCGAATCTCTACCCATTGTGACACCGTAGATCACATCGGCTACCTGAACTGTGTTACGGTTGTGGGTAATGACGATGAATTGGGTGTGTTCGCTTAATTCTTTGAGCAATTCTGTAAAACGGCCCACATTGGCCTCATCCAGAGCTGCATCCACTTCATCCAAAATGCAGAAGGGTGTGGGAGCCACCTTTAGCAATGAAAAGATGAGGGCAACAGCAGTAAGCGAGCGCTCCCCACCCGAAAGCAACGAAAGACCCTGTTCCCGTCTACCCGGTAATTTGGCTTCAATGTCAATGCCGGTTTCAGTAGGATGCTCCTCATCGGTTAAGATCAATTTGGCCGTTCCGCCGCCGAAGAGACGGGTGAACATTTGCTTAAATTCAGCCGCCACTGCGTTGAAAGTCTTTTTGAACTCACGGCGCATTAATTCGTCCAGCTCGCTGATGATCTGACGCAAGTCAGTATCTGCCTTTGTCAGGTCTGCCACCTGCCCATTGAGGTATTCGTAGCGCTCCTTGACCTCATGGTACTCTTTTTGCGCTTCCGGGTTGATGGCGCCCATGCGTCGCAGCATGGCTTTCTGGCGGTTGATGGAATCTTCCAACTCGTTGGGAATCTCTTTGAGCATAGGCAAGACCCCCACCCCTTCCAACGGCAAGGGGGTTGGGCCGGAGACATCATCATTGTATTCCAGCTTGACCAGGCCAAAATCTTCTTCAATGCGGCGGCGCAGGTTATCCATACTTTCACGGCTGCGCGTCAGCTCCAACTGAGCCTGGGTATAGTAACGCTCGGCAGTCGCCTGAGTCTGTTGTAGTGCGGTGTAATTATCCTGAAGCTTGGCATATTCAGCCTCAACACGGATAAGATCAGCTTCAGCCGGATCAATGAGCTTTTGCATCTCCTCGATCTTGCTGTTTTGGGCAGCTTCCATCTGGTGATTGCTCACCTTCTCGTTTTCGATCTCAGTCAATTGTTCTTTAAGACGCTTGATCCGATCGCGTAATGAGGCTTGCTGTTGTTTATTTGTACTGACGATCTGCAGGTATTCCGAATATCGGCGCTCTGCATCACGAACAGCGCGTGTGCTCACCGCCAGGGTGGTATTCCAATGCACCACTTGAGCCTGATATTCATCAGTAGCCTTTGTGTGGAGCAGCCCATTGAGATCGCGCAGCTTGGTATTGGCAGTGGTGATGACCTCCTGCAGGTCATTGATCTGTTTTTCGGTAGCAGTCAATTCAACCTGGGTCTTGTTGATCTGCTCATTGGCACTGGTTAGCTGGTTCTTTTGCCAATCCAGTTTTTGTTTGCGTTGTTCCAGGGCCAGGCTTTTGCTCTGGTATTCGCTGTTGAAGGTGCTCACCTGGGTGCGGCACAGGCGTACATCCATTTCCAATTTGCGCTGCTTTTCTTCAGCGTCCTTGACCTTCTTCTCAAGGGTACTGAATTCGCTGTCGAAATCATTGAGCTCATCTTCTATGGAATCAAGTTTTTCCTGTAATTCCTTACGCTGACGTGGCCGACCCACCAGGTTGGCCCGGCCATCTTGCCCGGCAATGATTAGCCCAGAACCAAAGAAGACCTCACCTTTGAGGGTAACAGCCCGCATAGTCTCAGGCATGCTCTGGCTGACACGTCTGGCTGCCTGACGATCTTTGACCACCAGTACCTGACCCAACAGTAGATCAATTGCCTTGCGGATTGCCCCATCACATTTGACCAGATCTGCGGCCAACCCAATGACGTCTGCATCTTGAATCGCTTTGCTTTTCGCACCTGCTTTTGCCCAGGCTTCGGGGATGAGCACTGCGCGGCCTTTTTCATCTTTTTCCAGGAATTCCAGGGCCGTTTCAGGGTCTGTAGCAGCATCCAATAGGATGCCGTCCAAATTCTCACCCAAAACAGAAGCAATAGCACGTTCATATTCGGCTGGCACATCCAACAGGCTGCTGATGACCTTGTAACCGCCTGTGAGGGCTCCCTGGCTGGCAGCTTGCATCAAACTCTTGGCGCCATTGGCAAAGCCGCTCAGAGCCTTCTCAGCCTGAATGATGACATCCAACTGTGCATGGGTACGGGCCTGTTCCGCTTCAAGTTGATTCTTTTTGGTCTGTAAAGCGGCGGCCTTGTCTTTGAGTTCCCGGATCACGCGAGTCTGGGCATCGAGTTCTTCTTCCATGCCGGCCAACTCGTTCTCTGTATCATCTTTTTTCTGCTGCACCAGGGTGACTTCTTTTTGGGCAGCTTTGAGTTCTTCATCAGCGTGAGTAAGCGTGCCTTCCAGGTTTTTCTGGGTTTCCAGCACGGTCTCCAGGCGGTTGTTCAGCTCGCGCTGATGTGCCTTGGCCTGCACCTGCTGGGTCTCAGAGTTTACCAGCGCACGACGGGCGTCACGCAGGTCACTTTCCACCTTATCGCGCTCTTTTTGACGTTCATTCAACAAAGCCTGGGCAGAGTTTAACTGATTCTGAGCATCATCCAGGTCGTTGGTGAGACGATCTTTCTCTTCAAGCAGATCAGCCAGCCTCTCAGCCTGCATTTTGGCTTCTTCTTCCAGACGGGTCAGTTCACTGTTCATGGACTGGTCCTGCTCCACCATGGAGCGGGTTCGCTCATCCATCACTGCCAGGATCCGGCTGATGCGTTCGCGCTCTGTGTGCATGGATGCAGATTGACCGTGCCATTCGTCTAATTGTGTACGCAATTCCCGCAGGTGGTTGCGCGAAGCCTGAACATTTTGTTCCACCTCGCTCAGGTTCTGCCGGGCCAGCTTGGCGCGTCCTTCCTGAGCTTTAACCACCTCGCGGGCATGGACCATCTCTTTTTGGGCATTGTGCCAATGGTAACCGTACCAATCTTTTAACAAGACATTCAGATCAGCCTTGACACGGTCGTATTCTTCAGCACGTTTGGCCTGACGCTCCAAACTGTGCAGTCGTGGCTCCAGTTCGGATAGAATATCCAGCACACGTTCAAGATTGCGACGGGTAGATTCCAACCGGTTGATGGATTCTTCACGGCGGCTGCGGAACAGGCCAATACCTGCTGCTTCTTCAAAAAAGCGTCGACGTTCTTCAGGGCGAAGGGAGAGTGCTGCATCCACCAGGCCTTGCCCGATCATGGTGTAGGTACGTTCCGCCAGCCCAGATTGGGCCAGCAGTTCAGATATATCTTTTAAACGGACTCTTTGCCCATTAAGGAAATATTCATTTGAGCCATCGCGGTAGGCACGGCGGGCAATGGAGACTTCGCTGAAGTCAATGGGCAGCCAACCTTCAGAATTATCAAAGGTGATTGTGGCAGAAGCCATACCGGCACGTGGGCGCTGGTCTGATCCGGAGAAGATCATATCTTCGGTCTTGCGGCCGCGCAACAAGCCATAAGACTGCTCCCCCAGTACCCAGCGTAACGAGTCTGAAATATTAGATTTGCCAGAGCCATTGGGGCCAACCACGGCAGTTACATTACCGGGAAATTCAAACAGAAATCGGCTGGCGAAAGTTTTATAACCGTGAAGTTCGAGTGCTTTTAATCGTGGGATCATAGGGTCAGATACCGGTTATTCCTTGTCCAATCCGAGAATATGCAGAGCTTTTTGTGCCGCGTTCTTGGTGGCCGCCTGCTTGCTGTGACCAGCCCCTCTGGCGATCACCTTATTATTAATATAAACATCCACTTCAAACATCTTTGAATGATCCGGGCCCGAGCTGCTGGCTGTCATGTATTGCGGGGTTGCATACCCTTGCCCCTGCGCCCATTCTTGAAGATTGCTCTTGGGATCCTCGTCTTTGTGATTGGCGATGATGTCATCGGAGGTGTTCTCCAGGAACGGGGTGATGAATTTTAACACACCGTCAATGCCCTTATCAATGTAAATGGCACCCACAACGGCCTCAAATGTATCGCACAACAAAGCTGGCCGGCTTTTACCACCTGCCTGGCTTTCTCCTTTGCCCAGACGCATAGCGTGGCCCAAATGGATCTGGCCGGCAAATTCTGCCAACTGTTCAGTGTGCACCAGAGCAGAACGCATGCGGGTGAGATCACCTTCCGGCATCTCTGGATAGCGGTCGTACAACCAAGCGCCCACCACAAAATCCAAAACAGCGTCGCCCAAAAATTCCAGCCGCTCGTTGTCTTCAATGGCTTCAGAATGTTCGTTGAGATAGGAGCGGTGCGTGAGTGCACGGCTCAAAAGCAATTCATCCCCAATATTTAGTCCCAGCCGTTTATTAAGGTCGGCGGGTGATTCATTGATAGAATCGAAAAACTTATCGTTCAATTTACCCTCCCGAGAAAACTGGGGGGCGCCAACCGCTTGGTTCAAGCGGCTCGCGGTCACCATTTTCTCAAAATGAAAACTTGGTCTTCGTCCCTGTCCCCGTCAGGATCAGGATAATGGGTTCCGGTAATCGTACAGTATTCGAATTCAGGGCTGCCCAGACAAGCGCTGAAGTTGGTTCCACGAAAAATCCCATTTCAGCCAATTGCCTGTAGGCGATTAAAAGATCTTCCTCCTTGACCTGAGATATGCTTCCATTGCTTAACGATAACTTGCGTAGAATTGCTTCTCCCCGCAGCGGATGCGAGACGCGCACACCTTCTGCTATTGTATCCGACTCATGGGGTTCTCGTAAAGTGAAAACAAGGTTTTTATAGGCTTCAAATACCGGTGCACAACCTGCTGCCTGCACCCCAAGGTAGTAAGGCTCCTCATGGATGGTTCCAGCCTGCTTGAGCGCCTCAAAGCCGCGCATTATGCCATAAAGTAAGCCGCCATGCCCAATTGGCGCCACAATGCTTCCTGGCGACTGCCAGCCCAACTCAGCGGCAATCTCGTAGGCAATGGTTGCGATTCCAGTAAGTCCAAAGGGCATAAAAGCGTGGCTGGCGTAAGGAATACCCGCATCCGCCTCCATTTTTACCGCTTTGGCGGATTCAGCGCGCGGACCGGGAATACAGGCCAACTCCGCCCCAAAGAATTCGATCTGCTTGCGTTTAGGGCCGGAAGCGCTTTCCGGGATGAAGACCCTGGCCTGGATGCCTGCTCTGGCCGCATAAGCAGCCAGTGAAGCCCCAGCGTTGCCTGACGAATCTTCCACCACCTGCGTGACCCCTCTGGAAGCCAGGAAGCTCATCAATACCGCACTGCCACGGTCTTTGTAAGAACCTGTGGGATTCTGGTACTCAAGTTTGGCAAATACTTGTCTTCCAAGGTTGGGGATTCCCAGAAGCGGGGTATTCCCTTCGCCCAGTGTGAGGGTCTGAGCCCCTTCTGGCAGATTGAACATCGCGCCGTACTTCCACATGTCTTTGCGGTTAGGATCGATTTTTGCCTTTTCAAATGAAGGGAAAACGTCCAGATCAAAAACGCCCCCACATTCACAGTGGTAGGGAGTACCCGATTGAGGATAACGTTTTCCGCATGTCGTACAAACCGGTAAGTTCATTGACGCTCCAGGCAGTGGTAGTTTTGAATATTATACAATTACAAACGAACAATCTACGCTATAATTAGCGCCGTGGACTTTCAGATCGCCAGTCACCAATCCGATGGATATCAGATCAGCACCGAAGTATACTCGGGGCCGCTGGATCTGCTCTTGCAGCTCATCGAGAAGGCCGAGCTGGATATCACCAAGCTGGCCCTCGCCCAGGTGACTGATCAGTATCTGGCTTATCTGCACGATCTGCAAGAACAAAATGCGGCTGAAGTATCCGCTTTTTTGGTCATTGCTGCCCGCTTGCTGCAGATCAAATCTGCCGCATTGCTGCCCCGCCCTGTCTCAACAGGCCAACCCTTGGAAGAAGACCCCGGTGAGGCACTGGCCCAACAACTTCTTCTCTACAAACGCTTCAAAGAGCTTTCACATTTCCTGGAACAGCAAGAGATCAAAGGCTTGCGTACTTACCTGCGGCTGGATTCCACCCCCCGCGTACAGATCCCCACCAAGCTGGACATCAGCGAGTTGACTTTGGATGAGCTGGTAAGCGCTGCCAGAGATATCTTTGGCGGGCAGGGTGCTTTGCCTCCCCTCAGCCAGGTGGTTTCAATCCCACGCATCACCATTCGTCAGAAGATCAAAGCCATTGTAGATCAACTACGCACTACAGGATCTGTTTCGTTCTTCAAGCTCATCACCAGCCGCGGTAATCGTCTGGAGATTGTGGTCACCTTTTTAGCCATGCTGGAACTGGTCAAACGGCACATCGTGGCCGCAGATCAAAACACCCTCTTCGGGGAGATCGAACTCCAGTCAGAGGGTGAATGGGGCAATGTCGAAGACCAGGAACTGGAATTCGAGTAATTCTTACTTTTCTTCTTCAACGAACAGGTCGTAGGGCAAGCGATTGCCCATCCAGACGCCCATCAGGCTGATGTTGTCTTCCGATTCATCCAGGCTGGGGGCCTTTTCTTTTAATGCTTTGGCGAGTTCTTCGAAGGTATCCGCTTTTGGCCAATGGATGAGAAAACCAGGCAGTTTGCTTCGATCCACTTCAAAGGGCTGCATGTCTTCCCAATTCTTGGCAGTAAGGATCTCAAACATCTCTTTGGCCAATTCTGGATGCAGGGTTTTCCAGCTTTCCAAAACAAGGCCGGCGAATTCTGGTGAACCCTGGAAAAGCTGAACGCTTGATTTCGCCTTGCGGCCAGCCGGCGCCAGATTGCCATTTCGGAATCCCTGAATGCTGACAAAACGACTCACCAGCTTGCCAATACTACTTTTCTTTTCTGATGGAAGGCTTTCCATTTTAGTGAACACTTCCATCAGCACCTGTAAACGGTAATCATCACGCATGAATTCATTGATGGCATTGAAAGGTAGGTATTTGATCTCGTCGGTCATAATTAATCCTTTTTGGTTACAGAATCACTTAACTCATCGAGAAGGGCAACTTCCTCCTCGGTCAATTTCCAGCCAATTGAACCTACATTTTGCTCGATCTGTCCGGCATTCTTTGCGCCTGGGATGGGCAGTGCTCCCTTGCATATGACCCAGTTGATGGCTACCTGGGCTGCAGTTTTCCCATCGTGGTTGAGGCCAATCTTCTTGATGGCACGAATGAGTGGTTGAATACGGGTAAGGAATTCTTTGTTGTATTGCACCCCTCGTACCCCACTTGGCGGATTATCAGCGGTGTATTTGCCAGAAAGGATGCCCATGGCAAGAGGACTATACGCAATCACCTTGATACCAGCTTCCTTACAGTGCTGCATCAGACCGTTCTTTTCAATTCGACGTTCCAGGAGATGGTATTCTAACTGATTGGAGGCCAACGGAATTCCACGAGCCTGCAACGCCTTCTCTGCTTCCAGAGTTTGGCGCAGGTCATAATTTGAAACACCCACAGCTTCGATCAGA
>CAZWKK010000048.1:8860-10392 GCA_964634855.1 uncultured Anaerolinea sp. | reverse complement strand
CCAGTACCAGCCCCACGCCAAAAGCACGCGCCTGCTTGAGCATGCGCAGCATCACAGTCTTGGATGCCGGGTTTGCAACCGGGGGCAGGTAGCCCATAATCTCATCAAAGTAAAGCAGTGCACGCAGTACACCGGTGCCTTGCTGCAAGCGCATCCAGCTTTCAGTGGCGGCAAAGAGCAGAGTGACGAAGAACATGCGTTCATTTTCACTTAAGTGAGCCAGGTAGAAGATGGCATGGCGGGGTTTCCCGCTGGGTGAATAGAGGATCGATTGAATATCCAACGTCTGACCACTTTGCCAGACCTGGAAGGAAGGGGAGGCCAGGAAGTTGTTCAGGAGCATGGCCAGCGAGAAGCGATCTTTCTCCGGGAAGAACGAATCCATGGGGAAAGCCCCCAGCTTTTGCATGGGCGGGTTTTGCACCTGCAAAATGAGATCGGTAAGGCTGAGCGATTGTTTGTTCATCCAGGCGTTTTCGACCAGATTGGAGAGCAGAATGTGCTCCCTTGACCGTAACGGGTCAATATCGCTCATGCCTACCAGCCCAAGCAGGGCGGTGATGGTGCTGGAGATGCGTTCGCGCAAGACCTCGCTGTTTTCTTCCCAATCCAGGTCAGGCGCTGCAAAAGAGGAAAGGATGTTGACAGGGATACCGGAAGAGGAACCAGGCGAGTAGATGGCGTATTCTACTGAGTCTTTCAGTTTTTGGATCTGTTCTTTTCCCAGTCCCCAATCGCCAAGACCTTTTTTCCATTTTTGCGAGGTCTCATCGGCTGCCACGGCAACGGTCTTGCCATCGCGACGAGCCATTTCAGGGTCGATCCAGGGTTCAAAATCAGCGGGCAGCAGATCAGGGAAGTGCAGAAGCAGATTGGTGAGATCGCCTTTGGGGTCAATGATGATGGCAGGGGTGCCGTGGATGGCTGCTTCTTCCAGCAAGCCGATGCCTAAGCCGGTTTTGCCAGAACCCGTCATACCGGTGATCACGGCGTGGGTGGTCAGGTTGGATGGATCCAACAGCGCCAGGTCGGCGGTAAGGGTATTGGTTTTGGGGTCAAACACTTTGCCTAAAAAGTAATTGGCTGAATCAGCGCACATATCTCCACCTTAGTCTCGTTGGTTTTCATAAATTATAGACCATTGCGGTGAATTATTTCTAATTTGGTGCGAATCTTGTATCTACAAAGGCAGATTAAATGTCTTGTACCCAACCGTTGTATAATCAGAAAAACCTCAAAATATGCCAGGTGCCCTTGTTTGATCTAAATATCTACCCCTTTCCGCCTTCTACCACTTCAACCGGTAATGTTCCCGGTCTATTGATCGTGCCGCCCACCCGTAAGGCTGCTCGTGGTCGCGAATTTGACCATTTGTTGCTGTACTTCAAACTCGAAGGGCAATCAGCCATTACTGAAGAAGGCATGACCGCCTGGCTGGAGAAAAAGGCTGAGATCTACCATCGCACTGCGGGTACCGTCACCGCAGGGATGCGTGCCGTGATCGATGCCATCAACAGCGATCTGTTTGAGCG
>CAZWKK010000048.1:0-8760 GCA_964634855.1 uncultured Anaerolinea sp. | reverse complement strand
GCAATCCTCTGAAAGTGAAGCGGAGCAACCCGTGGTACACCGCATTACCAACCCGGTTTCCCGTCAATACCGCTCTCAGCAACAAGCCACCTCAGCTCAGCCTGTCCCGGAACCAGAATTTACCCCCAAGCGGGTGGTGCTGCCGGCCAAAGAGGACGAATACGAACCGGCTGCTCCTGCCATCAATATCAAACAGGTGGTAGGCTCCACCCTGCGCAAAGGGGCAGAGGTGGTGAACAAGGTGGATGGAATCGTCAAAGATACCACTCAAAAAGTTTTGCCCGGTGAAGCAGATCAGCCGGCCCAATTGCCACGCTCAGTAAAGATCATCATTGCCATTTTGGTACCTGTCATTGTGGTGGCCATTGCCATTGGTCTGATCAACCGCAATGGCAAGCCCACTTATTTCAACGGCTATTTGCAGCAAGCGCAGCAACTTTCTATCCGCGCGGATGGCCAAACAACTGACCCGGCGGCAAGGCTGCAAAGTTTACAGGAATCTTTATACTGGCTCGATAAAGCCGGTGATTACGGCTCTTCTGATGAATACAATGCCCTGCGCGGCAAGGTTCAGGCAGGTATTGATGACCTGCAGGGCATCATTCGTATTAATATGGTTCCTGCCCTTGCAGACACCTTGCCCGCAAAGGTCAACATTACCCAGATCGTGGCCAGCAACAGTGATTTTTACGCCCTGGATTCTGCCAGCGGACAGGTTTTGCGCTTCTTTGCCTCCGGTTCTGCTTATGAACAGGACACAGCTTTCAAATGCGGCCCCAGTGAGAACGCGGTGGTCAAAGACATTGGGCCTGTGGTGGATATGCTGGCCATTTCCAGCGACAACCAGTATGGTTCTACCCTTCTGGCAGTGGATGCAGTTGGCAACCTGGATTATTGTGTTCCGGGTGATTCTGGCTACATTGTCTCTTTGCAAGCCCCAGATATGGGTTGGGGGGCCATTAAGGCCATAACCATGTACCAAAATTACCTGTACGTTCTGGATATCAGCGGAAATGCGGTATATCGCTTTGAAGGCGCCAGCCTGATGTTCCCTGACAAACCGACCCTCTTTTTTGATGAGAAGATTCCCAGTCTTACAAACGCCATTGATATCGAGATCGTGGGCTATGAGCTTTATATCTTGCGCTCCAACGGGGAAATGGTGGAATGCACCTACAGCCCCATCAAGGACATGAAATCCACCGAGTGTACCGACCCCGCGCCTTACCTCGATACTCGAAGTGGCCAGACCAAAGATGTGACCACCTTCCCTGAGGCGAATTTCATCCTCATGCGTCTTACACAGGCACCGGATTCTTCTATTTATTTGTTGGATAATAAGGCGAATACGGTTTTCCACTTCAGTTATGCACGCAGCCTGCAGCGGGTACTCCATCCGCGCGTTAGTGAAGGGGATGGATCTACTGCCCTTACACCCACTGCCTTTTCCATCTCATCCGGGCGCATGGTGTTTATGGCCTACAAGAACGAGTTGTACTACGGCCAGATGCCCTAAACGAAGTAAAGATCTCCAGCAGGGGCGGCAACGCCCCTCTTTTTTTATCAATTCTAAAAACCCTGCCTATAGAGAGGTTGAAATGTCTGTTCTGGATTCCATTGATCAGCCGGTCTTATTGCTCAACGAAGCCATTGCCAGAGAGAACTTGAAACGCATGGCAGATAAGGTGGCCGCTGCCGGGGTGCGCTTTCGCCCTCATTTTAAGACGCATCAGTCAGCGGAGATTGGCGAATGGTTTAAAGATTTTGGGGTTCAAAAAATAACAGTTTCTTCAGTGGAAATGGCCGAGTACTTTGCAGACGCCGGCTGGCAGGATATTCTCATTGCGTTTTCAGTGAATATACGGCAGATTGCGCGCCTTCAGGCGCTGGCACAGCGGATCCATCTGTCTGTGCTGGTCGAAAATGAAGAAGCAGTGACGGCACTTGCCGGGCTGGCGGATGTTCACCTGGATGTCTGGGTCAAGGTGGATGTGGGCAACCACCGCACCGGTCTGGATTGGATGGAACTGGGCGGCATTACAAAGATCTGTAAAGCCGTCCAGCAACACGCCAATTTAACCCTGCGCGGTTTGCTCACGCATTCTGGCAACACCTACCATAGTGATGGCGTTGTTGGGGTTGTGCGTACTTTTCGTGACGGGGTGGAGCGGCTCAAGCGGGTGCGTTCTGCTCTGGAAGAACAGGACATGACGGGCCTGGAGATCTCAGTGGGCGATACCCCCGGTTGTTCTCTCTGTGATGATTTCTCCGGTATCGATGAACTACGGCCAGGAAACTTCATCTTTTATGATGCCCAGCAGGCGGCTATCGGCGCCTGCAGCCCGGAGCAGATCGCCGTGGCGGTGGCCTGCCCTATCGTGGCCCTGCACCCCGAGCGCGCTGAAGTGGTGGTGTATGGCGGAGCCATCCATCTCTCCAAAGATTCACTCGAAGTAGACGGCAAGGTCTCATTTGGCCTGGCCGTTCTACCGGAGGGCAACGGCTGGGGGAAGCCTTTGCAGAATTGCATCATCCGCTCGCTTTCGCAGGAACACGGCGTGCTTCAGTTTACCGATGGCAAAATTCCCCCGTTTCATATTGGAGACCTGGTGATTATCTTGCCGGCGCACTCGTGCCTGACGGTGCAGGTGATGCGCCGTTATTTGACCCTGGACGGCAAGTGGATCGGAACCATGAATCATTAAGGTTTGAATAGGGAAGAAAGTAAAAAGACGCAGCCTGGCTGCGTCTTTATTGTTTGATGAGTTGGTTAACTGAATAGTTGCAGAGGTACCGGCGTAAAGGTGATGATGAACACGATCAAGGCCAGAATACCCAGCCACTTGCGTTTGGGATCCAATTCTGTGATCTGGTCCAGCGGTTCAGCGTAACTGCGGCCAAAGAGGAACACCAACCCGGCCCACAACCACCAACCATCCCAGACGAAGCCCAACAGCACCAGCGCGCCGATGATGAAAGGCAGAACCTTTTTGGCCTGGTCTTGCCCGAAAAGCAGATGAAAGATGTGCCCGCCATCCAGTTGACCCGCCGGGATGAGGTTAAGGGCGGTCACCAACAACCCCACCCAACCTGCCCAGGCAACAGGCGAAATAGTTACGTCCAGATTGCCTAGCGGAGAGGGCGAACCGGTGAAGAAGTAGCGCACCCAGTAGAGCAGCAGAGCGGTCCCGCTCAGACCGTCTGGCTGGGGCAGCAAGGTGCCGAAGTGGAGATATTTGAAGAGCAAATAGATCAGCGAGTTGCCTTCCATTTGCAGCGCCTGGCCTTGAGGGATCACAGCCGGGATGCGGGAAACCACCGATTGAGACAGGCCGATCCAAAGCACCATCAGCGATGCCACAAAACCAGCCAGCGGGCCGGCCACGCCGATGTCCATCAGCGCGCGTTTGTTCTTAGGGGCTGAACGCATGCTGATGAAGGCGCCCATGGTGCCCAACTGCGAAAGGGGCATGGGGATGAAGAAGGGTAGGGTGACCTTTACGCCGTGGGCGCGTCCGGCAAAGTAATGACCAAATTCGTGGATGCCCAATATGGCCAGCAGGCTCACCGCAAAAGGCCAGCCATTCTGCACGATCAATAATGCAGCCTGGAAGGGATCGGCAGGCAGGGCAGTTTGGGTATTGGATATTCCGCCAGAGACCAACACGCTGATGACAGTAAGGATGAACAGGAGCAGGTTTACCCAGTTGCGGCTGGGCTTTGGCTCAGGGGCTTCTGGTACCAGTAAAATGATGTGCTGCTCCTTCTCTTTACGGAAAAGGGGTGTGAGGGCATACGGCTTTAGGGCGGTGGTGAGATCATCATATGCCTGGATGGAATCCTGGCTGATGAGGCGCCCGCGGTAGCGGCGCAGGTATCCCTGCTTTTCGCTGCCAGAGGTGGTGTCTTCGATCCTGAAAATGCGCCTTACCTGCGCATCGATGAGTTCAAATTGATCGTATTGTTCCATTCAATCCTCCAGAGAAGATCGCAATTAAATAGTTAATTTTAACAAGCATAATGGGGGAAAAGGATTCTTACAAGAGGCTGGATGCGTTGCTAAAGATGAAGGGTAGCCACTTGAAGAAGAGCGGCGCCAGCGGAAGGGTGGCCAACGCAAATACGACACCAAGCACAATGCCGGCCAGAACATCAGAAAGATAATGTACGCCCATCCAGACGCGTGCCAGGCTCACCAGCAAGGCCCAGACCACGAAGGCGACGCCCAGCCAAATGGGGCCAAAGGCAAAGGCCAATGTTGCCAGCATGGCGGTTCTGGCGGCATGCCCTGATGGAAATGAGTGGGGATCAGTGTTGCGATAAATGGCGCCCCAATCGCCTTCAGGGCGCTGGCGACGGATAAGGAACTTGATGCCAAATACCAAAAAAGCCAGTACCACGATGCAGCCCGCCATCCAGGCCAACATCTGATGCACTTGGTCACGGGTCAGCAACCACAGGATAAAGAAGGCGACCTCAATGAACCAGGAATCACCGGAATGAGCAAAAAATGCTGCAAACGGTTTGAACTTATGCTCAGGGTTGTTGAGGCGGATGCTGTGAGTGACCTTTTCATCGAAGGCAAGGAATTTTTCTAAGGACATGCTGCCAATTTTACCTTAAGAACCTGTGGATGTACTTTTTGTGACCAAGTTTTCATATTTGCAAAGCCTGATAAGGTTCAGATTAAGTATAATGAAAAGAGCGTTCCTTCAGCTGGTTATTTCATTTTAACAGGCAAAGATCATGAAAAAACAAGTCTGGCGAGCATTGTTCTCCATCACATTGATCCTTTCCATCGGGCTCACTGGCTGTGATGCGTTCACTGCACAGAATAAACCTGCAAGCACATATTCTCCGATGAAGGTGGAAGCTCCCGACTGCAATTATGGCGGTGAGATCAAATCGGTTGAGGCGTTGGATGCTTACAAGGTCAAATTCACCCTGTGTGCGCCTGATGTTTCTTTCCCGGCGAAACTCACTTCTCCGGTTATGGCTGTGCAAGACAGTGACACTTTGAACCAAACTCAAGGCAACTCAGCTATGTTAAGCGAGACTGTCAACGGCACGGGTGCCTTCCGCGTCAAACAGCAGGGTGCGGATCAGCCGCTGCAATTGAGGGTGAACAATACCTACTGGGGAACACCTCCCAAGGTGACGGATATTTTGGTGGACTGGTATGACAGTACCAATGGCCCTTTGACCTCTTATGAAACCACTATTGTGGATGTTGCCAATTCATTAAACAATATTGCCGAAGACGTCATTCTTAAAAATGATCGTTTCAGTGCCATTAATCATGATCCGGCCAATGTAATTTACCTGGGATTCAACAACAAGTACAAACCATTTGATAACCAGGTGGTACGCGAAGCGATTGCTGTTCTCTTGGACAACAAAGCGCTGGTGCAAGATAATTTCCCCGCCGGGTCAGCAGTAGCTGACCAGGTGATTCCGGCTAACTTTACGCCAGGTCATTCCAAGCGTCTGGGTTGGTATGAAGTTCGTCCAAAAGACGCTATCGACGCGCTGGGCGACATCAACTTTGATTACTCACAAAAGATCACCCTGGCCTATGAGCGAGGACCCAAAGAAGGCTTGACCTCGTATCAATCATTGGCCTCTCAAATTCAGCAAACCCTCATCTCTTACGGGTTCAATGTTCAGCTAAAACCCCTTTATAGTGGCGACTTTAAAAAGGCCATGGACGAGGGGACTGAGATGATGTTTATCGGAATGCTGCAGCCGCAATACCTGGATGGGGCGGCTTTCTATGAATTGGCATTTGAGCGCGAATCGCAGATGTTTGGTGACCCCTACACCGAGATCCAATCAATGCTGGCGATGGTGCAGGCTGAACCTTCAGAAAAAGTGCGTCAGGACGATTTTGATAAATTAAATCAAAAGTTCAAAGATCTGGTGCCTTTTGTGCCCATTGGCCATTTCTCTGAAAGTTCGTTTGTACGGACTGGGAATGCCAATGCGTTGGCAAATGCCTATTACGAGAATTATGAAGACATTTCCAATTTGGCCCATACCATCCAGATCCTGGACATGGACCGCCCTCTGAGCTTGTGGCCGGCCGATGAGACCGATTGGAATACCTTCAGGGTCACACGTTTGCTGTATGACAATCTGGTGGAAACCAGCTTCGGCAGCTATGATATCAAACCTGCTCTGGCGGATTCGTGGGTTTCGAACTCGAACGCCACCGAATGGACCTTTTATTTGCGCTATAACATCCAGTTCACCAATGGCGCCGCGTTGGACGCCAATGATGTGGTGGCCACATTTGCTGCACTTTGGGACGCATCAAGCCCCAACCATACCGGTAGAACAGGAGAGTTTCTCTTCTTCAGACAATTGTTTGGCGGTTTTATCAATCAAAAGTAAAGAAAAAGGCGCTCATTTGAGCGCCTTTTTGATCGATCAGTTCAGTTTTAAGTGGTAACGTTTGGCGGCTGAGGTGATGATCATTTCGACCATGTCCTTGTAGCTATAGCCAGCCTCACGGGCTGCGTAAACCAGGGAAGCCTGTTCTGGGTCAGGGCACATCAGCGGGATGGGGTTAACCTCCAGAATGAAAGGGTTGCCCTGGGCATCCATACGCATGTCCATGCGGCAAACATCTTCCAGCTCCAGGGCTTTTTTGGCATCCAGTGCCAGTTGCTGGAACTCACGGGTCTTGGCTTCGCTCAATTCGGCGGGGCAAACCCGGTAAACTTCACTTTCCAGGTCTTCCTTCTGCTCATTTGAGTAGAAACCGGTAGGTGAGACGATCTCCACGATGGGCAGGACTTCATCACCCAGAATGCCGATGGTGAATTCGCGGCCTTCGATGTATTCTTCGATGAGAATATCACCATGCGTTTGATCCCAAACCCAGTTGACCTGTTTTTCCAGCTCGTCATGGTTCTTGACCATGGCATTTGCATTAATGCCGATGGAGGAACCCTCGTAGGCGGGTTTGACAAAGAGGGGATACTTGATCGTGTAGCCGTCAAGCTCATCAGGATGGCGGAGCACAAAAAAGTTGGCTGTGGGCAACCCGGCGCAGCGGAAGGTGCGCTTGGCGACGTGTTTGCTGTGCGAAAGCGACATACCCAGAACACCGGCACACGTGTAGGGGATGCGCAGGATGTCCAAAATGGCCGGCATTTGCGCTTCGCGTGAAGCGCCGTAATGGCCTTCGCTGGAGTTGAAACACAGGTCCGGGTTGAATTGCTTGAGGGCTTCGATGGACTCGATTTCTGCGGGGAAGTACTTTGCCTCATGACCCAGGGAGCGCAGAGATTCCAGGATCATGTTCACTGTCTCTTGATCGTCCAGGTCGTCCCAACGCCCGGGAGGATCTTCAGGTGAGAGCGGTGCATCTTCTTTCAAATTTGCAAGAACAGCCACTTTCATATTGATTTATTGACTCCTGATTTGTTTTAATAAAACATGTTGATTATAATTACTCTTTGGTGCATGTAAAGAATCCAATATAAGTCTTTTTTAATACGTAAGTTGAGAACGACCAGCTAGTGACATTTTTTCCAACCCTGTCGAATCTTCTTAATTGACTGTGTGTTCAATTAATTAGGGTCTTGTTGATTTTTGGAACTTATTTCCTTCTTAGGAGGATGTCCATGTGGTATGTTTTGGTCGCCGCGGGTATTTTGATCTGTGCAGTGCTCGCGATCAGTGCAAAACGGCTGTTGGTCTCGGCTATATGGTTGGCCATGACCAGCGCTTTGGTCGCTCTGATGATGTATCTTTTAGGGGCGGCTCAACTGGCCGTGATCGAGCTTAGCGTCGGCGCAGGGCTCGTTACGGTGCTGTTCGTTTTTGCCATCAATATCTCCGGTGAAGAACCCCTCAACTTGTTACCCGTCATGCCAAAGCCTTTGGCCTGGGGTCTGGTAGCCATTGCTACCGGACTTTTAATTTATATACTGGTAACCAATAACGGACTGGGGTTGACTCTGACCGCACCCACCTCCGCGCCTGCCGTCCTCTGGGATGAACGCTACCTCGACTTTTTACTTCAGATTGCCCTGGTTTTCTGTGGCGTTCTGGGTGTGTTGGGGTTGCTTTCCAGTGGCAAGCCTGAGATACAGAAGGAGGATGAGGAATGAATCTGCCAATCCCATTTATTGTGGCACTCACCATTTTAGGGCTGGCAGGCATTGGTCTTTACTGCTTGCTCGCCTCTCGCAACCTCATCCGTGTGATCGTTGGTTTGCAGTTGCTCATCAAAGGGGTTGCCCTGGCTTTTGTTCTCGGCGGCAACATGAGCGGTAACGTTAGCCTGGGGCAGACCCTTGGCCTTACTGTGATCGTAGCTGATACGATCGTGGCAGTGGTAGGGTTGGCCATGGCAGTGCAGATCCGTCACCGCCTGGGTTCGCTCGACGTCAAAGATCTTTCATCCTTAAAGAGGTAACCCATGAATATGCTTCTGATCGCACTCGTCATTGGGCTGCCCTGGCTGGGAGCTCTACTTGTCCTTGTGGTTGGAGATTCCAAAGAGAAAGCACAGCACACGCTGGCCACGGTTTTTGCTCTTGCCGCTGGGGCTGCTGCGGTGATGCTCCTGCTTAACGCTTCCAAGGATACCGTCATCAACCTGGTTACCGGAACAGTGTTTGGAGATTTCACCTTCCTGGCAGATGGTCTGGGTGTTTTCCTTTCGGTCATTGCCACCCTCATTGGTTCGTTGGCCATCATCTTCTCCATCAATTACATGCACGGTGAAGCCAGCCTGGGCCGTTACTA
>CAZWKK010000047.1:3513-10493 GCA_964634855.1 uncultured Anaerolinea sp. | reverse complement strand
GATCTGGACCTGACCACCTTTAAAGAGATGATCCAGCAAGTGGCTTTTGCCGCCTCTGCGGATGAAGCCCGCCCTGTGCTGCAGGGTGTGAAGATGGAAGTAGCCGAAAGCGCCCTGACCCTGGCGGCCACAGACGGCTTCCGCATTTCAGTACGCAAAGAGATGCTGGCCAACCCCATCAAACAAGATTTCTCCATCATCATCCCCGCCCGCGCCATGAACGAGCTGGCCCGCATTGCCGGTGAAAACGACAAAGCCGTCAGCATGGTGGTTCCTGCCGGTCGCGGACAGGTGATCTTCCACCTCAAAGACGCTGAGCTGGTGAGCCAGTTGATCGACGGCAACTTCCCCGATTACCGGGCTATCATCCCGCGCAATTACAAGACCCGCACCATCGTTTCCACGCCCGCTTTCCTCAAAGCCTGCAAACAGGCTGAGATCATCGCCCGTGAAGGCAACAACGTCATCCGCCTGAACGTGCTGCCCGAAGATGACGGCGCCGGCCGGGTGGAGATCAACTCTCAGACCGAAGAGACGGGCAAAAGTGATATCCAGGTGGAAGCCAACATCGAAGGCGGCCCCATCCTCATCGCCTTCAACGTCAAGTTCCTGCGCGAGGTGCTGGATGTGATCCATTCGCCGAACGTAGCCATGGAAACCAACACCAACAACGCGCCGGGCGTCATCCGACCGGTTGGCGACGATGACTTTGTCCACGTCATCATGCCCATGCACCTGGGCTAGCCCCCTCTCCCGCACTTCTCGCGGAGAAGATCCACAAATAAACCTCTTTCCCCTCTCGCGATGAGAGGGGAAGCTTTAATCAAAGGAATGATTATTTCTAGAAATAATTATGGACTTTCTACCCAACTCTTCTGAACGACTTCTCAGCCTGATGCTGGCTCTGGGGCAGTACCCCATTATGGGGCCGCGCATCCGCGTGCGCATGCGCGAAGAGCTGTTCAATCGCGGCATCATCGATTCGATCACCTTTGAAGCACAGGTACGCGACGAGGCCATTCAGACCCAGCGGGTGGAAGGGTTGGAAAATCCTTTTAGCGAAGAACCCAAAGAGACCTGGGAACTGCGCCAGCATGTGGTGCGCGAGCAACTGACCGATCTGCTTTTCAGCCGGCATTTGAGCTTTGAACTGCTGGAGTTCGTGATCGCGGATGTGATGAAGGAACAGGGCAATCAACCTGCCACCGATCTGCGCATGGCCATCAACCCTGAGCTGGCGCCGCTGGACATGGTCTTTGAGCAAGCCCTGACCATCGAAAACATGCCCGAGGCGGAACGCGCCAATTACGAAGCCCGATTAGAAGAATCGCGCGTGGTATTGTTGCGCACCATGATCAGCGACCAGTTGCGCTTCATCAACATTGCCAAGGAGTGGTTCACCATCTCTGACCTGGCCGAGATCCGCCGCCGCAAGATCGGCATGGGACGTATCGGCGGTAAGGCAGCCGGCATGCTGCTGGCCCAGCACATCCTCAAGAACAATACCGACCTCAATACCCTGCCCTCCATCCAGACCCCTGAGTCTTACTTTGTGGGCTCTGATGAGATGTACACCTTTTACGCCATCAACAACCTGACCCGCTGGAACGACCAAAAGTACAAGACCGAAGAAGAGATGCGTAGCGACTACCCTGCCATTGTAGAGGAGTTCAAGCACGGCAAGTTTGCGCCTGCCATGCTGGACCAGTTGCAGACCATGCTCATTAAGATCGGCAACAAGCCGCTGATCGTGCGCTCCTCCAGCCTGCTTGAAGATAACTTTGGCACCTCGTTTGCCGGTAAATACGAGAGCATTTTCTGCCCCAACCAGTTGAGCCTGCAAGAAAACCTGCACGATCTGACCCAGGCCATCGCCCAGATCTATGCCTCCGTGCTCAACCCAAACGCCCTGCTCTACCGGCGCGCCAAGGGCTTGCAAGACTATGACGAACGAATGGCCCTGCTGATCCAGATCGTAGAAGGCAAACAACACAGCCACTACCTGATGCCGCACGGTGCAGGCGTGGCTTTCAGCCGCAACCTGTATCGCTGGGCGCCGCAGATCCGCGGTGAAGACGGTTTTGTACGCTTGGTGTGGGGGTTGGGCACCCGTGCCGTAGACCGGGTGGGCAATGATTACCCGCGCCTCATCGCCCTCAGTCACCCGCTGCTGCGCCCCTCCAACGAGCCCAAATCCATCCGGCGCTATTCGCAGCAATACGTCGATCTCATCGACCTGGAAGACAACTCATTCAAGACCCTGCCGGTGCATGAAGTTTTGGACACCGAATATCCTCCCCTGCGCTACCTGGTGCAGGAAGAAGAAGATGGTTACTTCCAATCCATCCGCAGCAACATCATCACCCACCCGGAACATATGGTGATGACCTTTGATGAGCTGCTGCGGCGCACCCCCTTTGCCGAGCGCATGCGCATCATTCTGCACTCGCTCGAACAAGCCTATCGTAGCCCGGTGGACCTGGAATTTACCCTGGATGTGGAGACCGATAAAGCCGGCCGCCCTGACCTGACCATCACCCTGCTGCAGTGCCGCCCGCAGAGTCACCTGGCCGAGACCAGCGTGGAGCCCATTCCGACCAACATTGCCGAGAAGGACCTCATTTTCTCCACCGATTTCATGGTGCCCCAGGGACGCATTCAGGATGTTGAGTATGTGATCTACGTGGAACCCAAAGAATATTTCAAGCTAAGCAGCCATACCGAACGCGTCGGTCTTGCACGCGAGCTGGGCAAACTCAACGCCGCCCTCGCCAATGAGAACTTCATCTGTGTCGGGCCAGGTCGTTGGGGCTCCTCCAACTCAGATCTGGGCGTGCCGATTGCCTATGGCGATATCTACAAAGCCCGTGCGTTGGTGGAACTGGCTGGTGAAGGCTGCGGCTTGCCGCCTGAGCCCTCACTGGGCACCCACTTCTTCCAGGACCTGTTGGAAAGCCAGATCTACCCGCTGGCCTTACACATGGACGAAACCAACACCGTGTTTAATAGTGATTTCTTTGACAAGACCCCCAGTTGTCTGGACAAATGGCTGGAAACCAGCGAGCCCTTTGCCCGCTGCCTGCATCTGATCCGGGTGAAAGACTATGCGCCAGATGCCAGCCTGAAGATCCTGATGCACGGGGAATCGAACCGGGCAGTGGCATTTCTTACCTATACGAAATAAAAAACTCCCGCAAGGTCAGCCCTGCGGGAGTTACATTTTTTAGCGAGAATCTACTTTTCTTCAGTCGTTTCTGTGGCGTCAGATTCCTCTTCGTCCGGATCAGACTCATCGTCTTCATCCTCATCAGAGTCATCTTCGTCATCGTCTTCGTCATCTTCGTATTCTGCATCCAGACCGCCTTCATCATTCCAAACCATGTAGATGATTAAAGCGTTGAGGAGCAAGAAGAGGGCGCTCACGCCTTCGATCTGCCAAAGGCCCCAGTTGAGCCCGGAGAGGAAGGTGGTCATGCCTTCAAAGATGATGTGATAGAAGAAGGCAGCCAGGAAGAACAAAGGTTGATGGCGGGCGACAGACTTCCAGATGAAGATGGTAAAGACCACCTGGGCCGAGAAGCTGACAATGTGCTCAAACAGACCCAGCACACCGTAGTACCAGGGGGAAGACCAATAAGCAGCTATCTGAGACAGCACGCTCTGTACGGCGGTGGTAGAAACGCCCTTGGCGATCTGCGCACCCGGGTTGTAGAAGAGGATGGTACCGAGGTTGTAAGCCAGCAAACCGCCGACCACAAGCAACTCGGCGCCGCCCTGACCCAGAGCAAAGATCTGCGAACCGCGGAAGTTTTTGACGTTCGCGGCGTTCAGGCGCATACCGATCCAGCGGATACTTTCCTGGCAAACAGCGGCCAGCAGGCCCACCGCCAACCCGTTGACCAGGGGGATCAGGCCAGCGGAAGGAGTAGGAATGGTGCCGTTGGAGAACAGGGCTTTGACCCCGTTCAGAGCCGGAATGTGAATGAGCTGAGCGATGGCAAAAGCAACGATACCCGTCACCAGCACGATCCAGGAGGATTTGTACTTACGCATCAACCAGACGCCCAGAATGACCGGGATGCCAATTTCTACCAGAAGAGCCACAAGATACGCGGCCAGTAATGCCCAATTAATTGCCATACTTCCCTCTTTCCATGCACGAATATTTCCCTGCAAGCAGGAACCTATAGAGTATATTCTCATTTAACAATTCTTGCCAGTTTCTCCTTAAAACCTCCACAAGACACAAAACAGCGCCGCGATTGCGGCGCTGTTCGATAGAATGATGGTTTTCTTATTCAGCAGCAGGAATTAACTCTGCTTCTGCAATTGCCTTTTCTTTTGCCCGTTCAGTTACCCAGAAACGCCAGAGGAAGAGTACATCAGCCACAAGGAAAATGGACAATGCCCCTTCAATTGCCCAGGTGGAAGCTCCGCTCTGTGACATGAATACGGTCACAAAGTCGATGAGGGTGTGGTAGGCGATGGCCAGTAAAAACCACCAATAATTGCGATTAGCAACTGCTTTCCAAACCAGAACAGACATGAACAGATGTGCTGAGACAGCCGAAATGCGTTCCACTGCACCCGCAAGCGGCGTCGTGATGGGTGTTGCCCAAAAAGTAGCAGCGGTCTGCGCAGAAGGAGAAACTACATTGGCGACGAATGAGGTCAGCACGATGAACCCCACAATCGCGCTTTCAATTCCACCATGCCCCACCCCCAACGCCAGTCCGGAATTGAATGATTGCGCCTTACTCTTGAGCAGCTTGAAACCGACCAGACGTGCGGTCTCTTCACACAGTCCTGCCAACACCCCTGCTACAATGCCATTAAACAAGGGCAAAACAGATACAGGCGGTAAGGGTAAAATGTTCTTTAAGAACAACAGGTTTACCCCGGCCAACAGAGGAAGATGCACAACCTGTGAGCCGATAAAGGTGAGCACACCCGTGACCACCACCCAACCAGAAACCTTGAGCCGTTTCACGGCCAGGATCGCCAGGGTGATGGGCAAACCAAGCTCAACCACAACCGACAAGATATTCGTAAAAATTAAACCCCAATGGTTCATCATTGCAAAACTCCTAATCAAACTTATCTAAAACACACACTCTGAAAGACCAGTGCTGCTTGCGCAGCACTGGTCTGATCGGACGAACTTATTCTGCTACCGGTTGAGCGAGTTCCGCCTCAGCAGCTGCTTTTTCTTTGGGTCGCTCGGTTACCCAGAAACGCCAGAGGATAATAAGCCCAGCCACGAAGAAGATCCCCACCAACCCTTCGATCGACCAAGCCGCCATACCTGAGAGCGAGGCATAACCAGCAACAGCATCCAAAGCAGTGTGATAAGCAATTGCGAGTACGTACCACCAGTAGTTACGGCTGGTGATGGCCTTCCAGACGAAGACGGTCATGACCAGATGGGAGGTGATGGCCATGATGCGTTCAATGCCACCCGCCAGAGGTAAATGCCAGGGATAAGCCCAGAATTGATTGCTCTGCAAGACAGAGGTGGTGGTCAGATTGCTGATGAGCGAGAAAAGCACCAGTCCGCCCACGATCACACTCTCCACGCCACCGTGACCAATACCCAGCGCCAAACCAGAGGTGAAGTTTTTGGCTTTGGATTTCAAGATCTTGAAACCAACCAGGCGCGCCGTCTCTTCACACAGGCCAGCCATCACACCCAGATAAAGGGCATAGACCCAGTTGGGGATCTGCGGCGGCACGAACTTGGGGAACAGCAGATTGACCCCATTCAGCAGCGGAATGTGGATCACCTGGGAGGCGATGAAGGTCAGCACACCGGTGAAGATCACCCAGCCGGAGACTTTGAAGCGTTTGATGGCAATGATTGCCAGGGTCACAGGTGCGCCCACCTCAACCAAAAAAGCGATGATAAAACTTACAACCAGAAGATAATTCTTTTCCATTGTTACATCCTCATTCTAAGATAAATTCTTTTGCCATTGGATTGTTTCACGTGAAACAATTTTGAAACCATTTTGTTTCACGTGAAACCTTTTACGCTACGCTGGTTTGCAGCAATTGATAACGATTGAAGGAACGTATGGAGAAGTAGAGCAGGACTGCATCCACCAGCCAAAGCACCAGACCCATGATCAGCCCAACGGTCACGCTCAAGGCCAGAACACCAGTTGCCTGCCCTGCTAACACGCCCAGGATCAGCACTACCAGTGATGCACTGGTTTGATAAGCACCCATAAAGGTCTGAACTTTGGCAGAGATGAGCACGGTGATGGCAATGCCCAGCAGCGAGATGGCAGGACTGACCCAGAAGATGAGCGGATACCAGTTGGTAAGCGGGAACCAGATTTGCCCAATGACCGAGTAAGCACCAGCGTTCAGCACCAGGATATAGCCCAGGAAACTGGCCCAGGAGATGGTGATAGCCGGGACCAGCGAGGCCAACGCTTTGCCGATAAACATCTCGGCGTCACTGACCGGGGTGTAGAGCAGAGCTTCTATGGTCTTGCGCTCACGCTCTCCGGCGAAGGATTCAGCGGCGATGGTGGTGGAGAACATCAGCGGGAGGATCAAGAAGAAGGGAGCAAAGAAGTAACCCAGCATGAGCACGATCATGGTCTGAATTTCATTCATGCCTGCCACCTGCATCTTCATGAATTCAGGCAGAACTGACATCAACTGCTCAACATCCGTGTTGTTCATACTCTTTGAAAGTTCCGGATTTTTGAAGATGAGGATCATCATCAATGGCATGATCACCACAAAGATCAGTGGAACGATCAAGATGGGGAGCCATACTGATTTGTTCTGCGTGGCTTCTTTGATGTCTTTTCTGGCAATGGCAAATATCTTTTTCCAGTTCATTTTGCACCTTCTCGAGCTTCATCTTGCAGCTTAAAGTAGATCTCTTCCAGAGAGCTCTTGTGCGGCTGAATGCTCAATACCGCAGCTTTGTTGCGTACCAGTTCATTCACCAGGTTGGGAATCAC
>CAZWKK010000047.1:1717-3413 GCA_964634855.1 uncultured Anaerolinea sp. | reverse complement strand
AAGAAGGCTCTGGCCAGGGACAAACGCTGCTTCATACCCTTGCTGTACGTGCCCACACGATCGTCTGCGCGAGCCTCAAGTCCGAAATATTGCAGAATTTCTTCAGTTCTTTTTAACAGAACCGATTCTGGCAGGCCATACAAGGTGCCGAAAAAGTGCAGATTCTCGCGTGCGGTCAGGCGTTCGTAGAGCGCGTTTGTCTCTGTGAGCACACCCGTCTGCTGGCGGATCTGCAGACCATGGTCGGCGGGATCCATGCCCAACACACTGATCTGCCCTGCGGTGGACCTGTAGAGCCCGTTGAGCAAGCGGATGGTGGTGGTCTTGCCTGCGCCGTTGGGACCAAGCAGCGCGAAAACCTCACCCGCTTTTACTTCATAAGAGATGTCTCTCAAAGCATAGCGATCACCAAAGCGATGACTGAGAGAAATTACCTTGATCGAATTTTCCATTTTTTATCCTCAAGATGTTTCACGTGAAACATCCAATTCATTTTACGTTTTCTTCCTGGCGAACAACCTCGTCTGAGGGCGAGTCTTGACCTGTACTTTCGGTCAGTTCGCGTCTTATTTCTCAGTTCCCATTTTTTCTTTTGCCAGGGTGGTGAGCCCGGCGATGCCGCCCAGGTTCATGGTATCTACAGCTGAGCTGGGGACGATGACCAGGGCACCCTTGTCTTTGAGGCCTTCAAAGAGCATGTTCATGGCGCGCAGATGAAGCGCAGTTGGGTTATCCGCATACGCCATGGCTGCCTCAGCAAAACTGTTGGAGATCTGTTTTTCTGATTCACCTAAAATAATACGGGCCTGACGTTCGCGTTCAGCCTGGGCCTGTCGGCTCATGGCATCTTCCAGATCGGGCGGGATAATGACATCGCGGATCTCAACGGACTGTACGGTGATGCCCCAGGGAGTGGTGCGCTCGTCGATCACTTTCTGCAACTGGTTGTCCATGTTGGTGCGGCCAACCAAAATCTCCGCCAGGGTCATCTGACCGATCACCTCGCGCAGGGCGGTCTGCGAAGCCCAGGCGATGGCGTTGCGATAGTTCTCCACTTCAAGGGCGGCCTTTTCGGCGTCCCAGACCATCCAGAACAAAACAGCATCCACATTCACAGGAACTGTGTCGCGGGTCAGGGTTTTCTCAGCAGAGAAAGGCGTGACCATCACACGCTGATCGATCCAATTGGGCACAGAATCCACGATGGGGATGATCCAAAAGATACCAGGCCCTTTGAGACCGTGGAACTTGCCAAAGCGCAGCACCACTGCTTTTTCCCACTGTTTGGCCATTTTGATGGCGAAGAGCAGGATCAGCCCGATAAGAATAATGGGGATTACGATGGCAGCGATGAGCTCATCTGAGTAGTCCAGAGTATCCATTCTTGCGGCTGCCAGAATTCCACCCAGCATTAATACGATGAAACAAAAAATACCCACCGCTGAAAGATGATAATCGTCCGGATTCGATTTGGTCAATTTTAACTGTGGGCGAATCGGCGATTGGGTGGATTCAAGATCTTCAGTCGATTGTTGATTGTTCAGTTTGATTTTCATTTTTCCTCTTCTTGATCATAGAGATCATTTTTTAGTTCAGCAATTTTTTCTTGTAGTTTTTGTTCCACATCGCTCAAACTGTATCCCTGTGCCAGGATCCTGCTGAGAGATTTTTCTACCAGGTCTTCCAGTGTTTCCTG
>CAZWKK010000047.1:0-1617 GCA_964634855.1 uncultured Anaerolinea sp. | reverse complement strand
CAAGGGTTAATCGGGGAATTAATTCACGTTTTATGTTGATTTTTGGTTGCCAAATTTTCGAATGTGAAGTATCTTTAATTCAGCCATTTTTTATAAAATAAGGAGCATTCTAATGACCAAGTCGTATGATGATTTGATGGCGGCTTTTGCTGGCGAGAGCCAGGCCAACCGCAAGTATCTTGCTTTTGCCAAAGTTGCCGATGAAGAGGGATTCCCCCAGGTAGCCAAGTTGTTCCGCGCCGCTGCTGCCGCTGAGACCGTACACGCCCACAACCATCTTCGTGCTGCCGGCGAGATCAAATCCACCGCCGACAACCTCAAAGCTGCCGTGGCTGGTGAGAACTACGAGCACACCTCCATGTACCCCGCCTTCATTAAAGACGCCGAAGCCGAAGGTGACAAGAAGGCCCTGCGCAGCTTCAACTATGCCAATGAAGTAGAAAAGATCCACGAAGAGCTTTACAAAGCTGCCCTGGAAAATTTAGGCAAACCCGGCGAAACATACGATTATTACATCTGCCCGGTTTGCGGCTACACCCATGCTCGTACCGCCCCCGAAGCCTGCCCTATTTGCGGCGCACCCGGATCTAAGTTTGAGAAGATAAGTTAATTTTCTTATTTAGTTCAAAAAGTCCCCGCACAACAGCGGGGACTTTTTCATTAATATGACATCTGTCCGCTGTGTCTATTTGATAGGAATGTGGGCGCGTGGTAGAATCAACTTTGGACACTTCCCTGTGCTCGAACAGCAGGTTAGATTCTTTATAGGAGTTGCGAAAATGGAACAGAAATTGGGTTCATTCGAAGTAAAAAAAGGTCTTGCCCAGATGCTCAAAGGCGGAGTGATCATGGATGTGGTCACCCCCGACCATGCCAAGATCGCTGAAGACGCCGGTGCCTGTGCCGTTATGGCTTTGGAACGTGTTCCGGCTGATATCCGCGCCACCGGTGGGGTTGCCCGCATGAGTGACCCTGAACTGATCCAGAAGATCATGGATTGCGTCTCCATTCCGGTGATGGCCAAATGCCGCATCGGCCATTTTGTGGAAGCTCAGATCCTCGAATCGATTGGGGTGGATTACATTGATGAATCCGAAGTGCTCACCCCTGCAGATGAGGCCAATCACATCTTCAAACACAACTTCACTGTTCCATTTGTCTGCGGTTGCCGCAATTTGGGTGAAGCCCTGCGCCGCATTGGCGAAGGTGCTGCCATGATCCGCACCAAGGGTGAAGCCGGTACCGGTGATGTGGTCGAGGCTGTACGCCATGCCCGCACCGTGCTGGGAGACATCCGCCGCCTGCAAAGCCTCCCCGAAGAAGAAGTGATGGCCTTTGCCAAAGAAAACGGTGCTCCTTACGAGATCGTTCTTGAGACCCGCAAACTGGGCCGCCTGCCAGTAGTAAACTTTGCCGCCGGTGGCATTGCCGCCCCCGCCGATGCCGCCCTGATGATGCAACTGGGTGTGGATGGCGTCTTTGTCGGTTCCGGTATCTTCAAATCGGGCGATCCGGCCAAACGTGCCGCCGCCATTGTAAAAGCCACCACCCATTACAACGACCCCAAGATCCTGGCTGAAGTAAGCAAGAATCTGGGTGAGCCCATGGTGGGGCGTC
>CAZWKK010000046.1:0-10529 GCA_964634855.1 uncultured Anaerolinea sp. | reverse complement strand
TACACCAAAGCGGCGGCAGGGATCAGGATCACATTGTAGATGAAGGCCCAAAACAGGTTTTGCTTGATGGTTCGCAAAGTCTTTCGCGAGAGCTTTAGTGCCTTTACCACAGCCAGCAGATCACCGCTGATAAGCGTCACCGGTGCGGCAGCCATCGCAATGTCTGTTCCCGTTCCAATAGCCATGCCCAATTCAGCCTGCGCCAAAGCGGGAGCATCATTCACGCCGTCACCCACCATTGCAACAGATTGACCCAGGTCTTGGAGTCTTTTTACTTCGGCTACCTTACCATCTGGCATCACATTGGCGACGACATTTTCGATTCCTACCTGGGCTGCGATCGCCTTTGCTGTGGCTTCGTTATCACCTGTCAGCATCACGATGTTTAGTCCCAGGTCTTTTATTAAGCCAATGGCTTTTTGAGACGATTCTTTCACCACGTCCGCCACTGCGATTATTCCAGCCAGAGAGCCATCAACAGCACAGATCAGTGTCGTTTTTCCTTGAGCCTGAAAATGGTCGACTTCATTCGCGTAAGCAATCTCTGGAAGGCTAATTCGATCCATCAATTTAGAATTACCCACCCAAACTTCGTGTCCACTTACTGTTGCACCGACACCCTGTCCGGGGAATGATTTGAAACCAAGTGGATCAGTCAAATTTAGCCCTCGGTTTCCAGCCTCTGCGATCAATGCTTCACCAATGGGGTGTTCGCTTCCTTTTTCAACTGAAGCAGCCAAAAGTAGTAATTCTGTCTCTTTCAGGTTGGCAGACTTGACCACAATATCGGTCAATTGTGGTTGACCTCTTGTGACGGTACCTGTCTTGTCTAATACCACTGTAACGATCTTGCCAGCCCTTTCTAAAGCCTCTCCGGAGCGGAAAAGGATGCCGTTTTGAGCTCCTTTGCCAGTTCCGACCATGATGGCAGTAGGCGTTGCCAGCCCCATGGCGCATGGACAGGCAACTACCAATACGGCAATGCTGTTGACCAAGGCACGGGTAAAAGCGGATAGTCCAGAATTTGCAGCAGGTGCTGGGACCAGAAACATCCAAACAAGGAACGTGATCAGCGCTACCCCAATCACTGCTGGTACAAAGTAAGCAGAAACCTGATCTGCCAATTTTTGGATTGGCGCCTTACTACCCTGAGCATTTTCTACAAGTTTGATGATCTGAGCCAGCGTGGAATCTTTTCCTACCCTTAAGGCTTCCACCTTGAGTAAGCCTTGTTTATTAACAGTAGCTCCAGTCACCGAACTGCCAGTCGCCTTTTCAACAGGCATGGATTCGCCAGTGATCATTGATTCATCTACTGAAGACGTACCTTCGATCACCACTCCATCCACTGGGATCTTTTCACCAGGGCGGATAAGCAGAACATCTCCTTTTTGGACATCTTCAACTGCAATATCCAGCTCTGTGCCATCGCGTAGAACCCGGGCGGTCTTTACCTGCAATGCCATAAGCTTTTTTATTGCCTCAGAAGTGCCGCCCTTTGCTTTTGCTTCAAGATATTTGCCTACACGCACCAGGGTGATAATCACGGCGGCAGTCTCAAAAAACACATGTCCGCTCAACCACCCAAAAAGTACTGGGAGTGAGTATAGAAACGCAGCAGATGAACCCATCGCGATCAGCACATCCATATTGGCTGATCCATTTCTGAGCGCTTTATATGCCCCTACATAGTATTGCCAACCCACGTACAATTGGACTGGTAATGCCAGCGAAAATTTCAACCAGTTCATCCACCAGGCGTGAGAGATCGTATGGGGTAACACATCAAAATCGCCGAGCATTGAAATAACAAAAAGCGGAATTGTGAAGATCAAGCCCACGATCAGCAATCTTGATTGGTGCGCTATTTCCTTTTTCCGCGCCAAAGCCTCGGCGTCTTCACCCAGACCGTCGGTTTCTAAAAGATCAAAGCCCAATGCAGAAATTGCTTGTCTGAGTTCAGCTTGCGAAACAATGGTAGGAATGTACTCGAGACGAACTTCATCTGAAGCAAGGTTTGACTGGGCGCTCAGCACGCCTTCTTTCTTTGCAAGCGCACTATCCAATCTCTTTGCATCATTTGCATCCCCTAATCGCTTTAACTTGAATACGGCTTCTCCTTTTGCAATACCGTATCCAGCACGCTCTACTTTGGCGAGAATGTTGTCTAAAGACAATTTGTTTGGATCAAAAGAGACAGTAGCCCTTTCAGAAGCCAGATTTACATTTACTGTCTCAACCCCATCCAGTTTTTTAACATTTCGTTCGATGGTAGCGACACAATTTGCACAAGTCATCCCGGTTACCGGGAGTACGACCTGTTTGTTTTCAGCCATAATACCTCTAAAAGTTACTTCACCGCAGGATAATTGATCTCTTCCAGTAATTTTTCAATTTTTTCTTCGCTGGCAGGTTCTTCAAATGAGACGCTCACATTTTTGCTGTTCGCATCCGCCTCAACACTTTTTACGCCTTCCAAATCAGCCAATTCGGTTTTGATCGTGTGCACGCAGTGCATGCAATGGATGGATGGAACATTATAGTTAACAGTTTTCATTTCAGTCTCCTTTAGACTTTTGTGGCCGCTTCATAGATCTCGGCAATTTCTTTTAATACCCGTTCCCGCTCATCCACATTCTCACCACGAATGGCGGTAACAACACAGGAACTAAGATGATTATCCAAAACAGTAGAGGTTACCTTATTTAAGGCAGCCTGAACCGCTTGGATCTGCCGAATGATGTCGATGCAGTAATCTCCATTTTCCACCATTCGCTCAATCCCACGAATATGTCCCTCGATCGTTCGAAGCCGGTCTAGTGCATTTTGATTCTTCATATATCCTATCCTAACCCCTCCCCAGGGGGGGGTGGTTAATCTAGTATAGTTATTATGACCTTATTTGTCAAGTATCACTTCTACAATCACTTGACGTAAGTTGTAAATTTCCATACTATTAATAAGAAATGACTTCTATGAAAAAATTGAAAAATAAAACGATCTTGATAACAGGCGCGGCTTACCGGCTCGGAAAGGTAATGGCCATTGCTGCTGCGAAGAACGGTGCCGACGTCATCATTCATCATGGGCACTCGCAAACCGAAGCCGAAGAAACAGCTGCTGAAATCCGCGCTCTAGGAAGATCAGCCTGGATCCTTCAAGCTGACCTAAATCGAGCAGACCAAACTGAGCAGTTAATTGCCAAAGCCGCTGAGATCTCACCCCTATATTCCCTGATCAATAGTGCTTCCATCTTTACACCTGGTGGGTTTATCGATACATCTTTTTCCGCCTGGCAAGAGAATATAAACGTGAACTTGACTGCACCCTTCCTCTTGAGCCAAGGGTTTGCCAAGGCTCACCCAAAAGGCCAACCTGGGCGAATTATCAACTTGCTTGATTGGCGCGCTTTACGCCCGGGACGCGACCATTTCGCGTACACTATTGCCAAAGCCGGATTGGCTGCAATGACAAAATCAATTGCCCTGGCAGTAGCACCAGAGCTTACAGTCAATGCTATTGCGCTCGGCGCCATCCTTCCCCCAGCCGACGGGAATAATGAGAACATTCTTCAACCCGTCCCAGCCAAACGTTGGGCAGATCTTTCTGAGCTGGAAGAAACGGTGCTATTCTTACTTACAGGTCCTGCCTATATCACCGGCGAAATCATCCATTTGGATGGCGGCCGACATCTTGTTTAAGTTTAGAGGAGCAATCATGGATCAAATATTCATCAAAGACCTTTTAATTCGCGGTGTGATCGGAATTTCCGACCGAGAGCGTGAACAACCACAGGATATATTGGTAAACGTGGTCATTTCTGCTGATATCAGTCAAGCGGGTCAAACGGATAATGTAGACGATAGTGTCAACTACCGCACTGTTGCCAAAAAGATCCTGGCACATGTTGAAAAAGTTCAACGTTATACTGTCGAAGCGCTGGCCACCGATATTTCTCGCCTGGTATTGGAAGAACCCCATGTTGTCAGTGTCAAGGTAAAAGTTGAAAAACCGGGAGCGGTTCGCTTTTCAAAATCGGTTGGCGTGGAGATCGAAAGAACGAAATAGAATGAACTCTGCTTACTTGAGTTTAGGCTCAAATATTGAACCTGAAAAGAACCTTCCAGAAGCCCTCAGAAGGCTTTCAAGCATTTTACAGATCTGCGGTTCCTCTTCGGTTTGGAGAACACCTTCCGTTGGCTACGATGGTCCTGACTTTTTGAATGCAGTTGTCTGCGTTAGTACTGATCTTGACGCACATACATTAAAAGAGGATCATCTGTGCCGCATTGAAGAAGAGATGGGACGTGTTCGCGTTAACAATAAGAATGCCCCCAGACCCATAGATTTGGATATCTTGCTATTCAACGATAAAGTACTCGATGTGTTGTTGTTCCAATTCGACCATTTGCTTCTCCCTCTGGCTGAATTGGTTCCATTTCTCTGTGAATCTTCCACATCAGCCCCAATTATAGAAATTGCCGCAGAGCACCTTAAATACTCTCCGGCAACAAAAATAGGCAAACTGGCCTTCTAACTAAACCTTTCTCGAGATCAGCCCTTGCATTAATTCGCGCAGGGGTTGAATTTTTTCTTCATCACATCGTGTTTGTTCCAGGCATACAAAAGTCTGCTGGTACAATTCATTGATCGCCTTTTCAGTTTCCTGTTTGATATCGTCTTTTTCCAACGCTTTTACAAATTCTGGTACAAGTGCCGAATCAATTTGATCATACTTTTTCCACAAATCAGCAAATGTCCCTCTCCTGCTAATTCCCAGCAGGATCGGATAAGACTTCTTGCGATCCATCAGGTCACTGGCAGTCGATTTTCCTAAAAGTGCATCATCACCCCAAATACCTAACCAATCATCCTGCACTTGGAATGCTTTTCCTAACAACAGACCAACCTGGTCGAATGTAGCGATTACCTTTTCGTCTGCCTCCCCAATCAAAGCGCCGATTTTCATTGCCGCCTGCAGTAATGCACACGTCTTGCCGCCGATCATCTCAAAATACATGTTTAGCGTCACAGAAGGGTCATTTTCAAAATGAATATCCAAAAATTGCCCCTTGGTTAATTGGATACACGCAGCACTCAACCAATTTTGGACCTTTGAGATAACTTCAGCAGAACAACCATCGATCATTCGTGCTGGTTGTAAAAGAGAGTATGCCAGTAAAGCATCTCCACCATTGATCGCCAAAGGTTCTCCCCATTTTACCCAAATTGTCTCTTTCCCCCGCCGTGTATAACTCTTGTCTTGAATATCATCATGGATCAAAGAGAAATTATGCATTATTTCTAAAGCTGCAGCCGCAGGCAATGCCTGGCGCCAATTCCCACCAACTGCATGTGTGGTCAAAAGGGTGATCAAAGGTCGAATTCGCTTGCCCCGGCTCACTGCCCCAACTTGATCCCACCCAAATTGGTACGAAAACATATCATAATAAACTTCAAGTCCGGGCTCGGTTTTCTGGAACAATCCGTCTTTTAACTCTTCATCAACTGCCAGTTGTAACTCAGCGATATTGATCAATGTAAACCTGCTCTATATTTTTTTGAGTATTGGGGTGTTTTTCATTTGAATAACAGAATTTGCGCCACAAGCGAACATTGCAATTCTTGTTTCTCGGATTATCTCATCTAATTCTTCTAGCACACTTTCCGGTGAAACGGTCGCTGAACGTAAAATCCGTCCAGCCATACCACAAAGATCTGCCCCCAGGGCCAGAGATTTTGCTACATCGATACCATTCTGTAATCCACCAGAGGCAATCACAGGACCTTTGAATTTTGCTTCTTTAAGTTCATACAAAGCATACGCAGTTGGCAAACCCCAATCACGAAAGTCAGCCGCGATCCGCCTCTGATGCTCGTCCTTTGACCGGTACATTTCTACCTGACTCCAGGAAGTTCCCCCAGACCCAGCAACATCGATGGCTGCCACCCCAACAGAAATCAATTTTTCAGCGATATCAGCTGAAATTCCCCAGCCTACTTCCTTTACGATAACCGGCACAGAGATTGTTTTACAAACAGCTTCTATCTTGATCAAAAGATCAGAAAAGTCCGTGTCTCCTTCTGGCTGAAGCGCTTCTTGAAGAGGGTTCAAATGGAAGATCAACCCATTAGCCTCTGCAATGTCCACCAAACGAATACAATCGTCAGAAGTAACACCATAATTCAACTGTACAGCGCCTATATTGGCGAAGATTGGAATGGTGGGAGCAAACTTTCGTAAAGAAAAGGTGTGAGCAACGGATTCTTTTTCCAGTACGACACGTTGTGAGCCAAGGCCCATGCCTATGCCCTTTTCTTCAGCAGCCCTGGCAACATTTTCATTAATGATCGCCCCTTCTCTAGTGCCGCCAGTCATGGAAGAAATCAAAAACGGAAACTCAAATTCCATACCCAGAAAGTTCGTCTTAGTTGAAATCTCTTTAAGAGAAACTTCAGGCATTGCGCAATGCTGTAGAGTAAAGTTTTCAAATCCAGCAGAAACGCCTGAGCGCACATCGTCGTTCAGGTTAATGCGGATATGATCATTTTTACGAGAGAAAATGTTTGAAGAATCACTCATCATATTAACCAAAGTATACCAGACCTAAATTACATATTTGGTGTTATAAAGGTTGATATATTAGTGGAAGATGATTTTTCCTTGACAGAATAATCACAAACGCTACAATACAAAATAAATTCCGACTTTAAGAAATGGCCAGGAGGATCTCATGAGCGATACGTACGATAAGGTCAAAGCAGTTATTGTTGATGTTTTGAAAGTTGATGAAAAAGAGGTCAAAGAAGATACACGTTTTGTTGAAGACCTCAAAGCCGATTCAATGGATCAGTTCTTCCTGATCGATGGTTTCTGCGAAAAATTCGACATCAATATCAACGATGAAGATGCCCGCAACATCAAAACTGTTTCTGACGCTGTCAAATACATCGATAGCCACAAGAAATAAGAAAAGGCAAATTTTGAGGTGTAAGTGATTGTTCACTTACACCTCTTTTCTTTTTAAGCCAACATGGAAGGCAATTGTTCTGGATGTTGAGCCACTTTGATTCCGGCTGCTTCCAAAACACGGATCTTCTCCTGTGCAGTACCATTCTTTCCTTCAATGATCGCACCGGCGTGCCCCATTCTCTTTCCTGGAGGCGCAGTCACACCTGCAACAAAAGCGACAACCGGCTTTGTCATATGTCGTGACACAAACTCAGCAGCCTGTTCTTCTTCAGTTCCACCAATTTCACCGATCAAAACCACTTGGTCGGTTTTAGGGTCTTCCTCAAATTTTTCCAACAGGTCGACAAATCCCAGGCCTTTGATCGGATCGCCGCCAATTCCAACACAAGAGGAAACGCCTCTGCCTTCATGGTTTAGAGCATATAAAACTTCGTAGGTCAGGGTGCCGGATTTTGAAATGATACCAACATTTCCTTTTGAAGCAATATTGCCTGGGATGATCCCAATCTTAGTTTCACCTGGTGAGAGCAACCCCGGACAGTTGGGGCCAATGAGACAGGTCTTTTTATTCTGTAAATAATTTTTGACACGCATCATATCTTGAACCGGGACACCTTCAGTGATGCAGATCAACAAAGGAATATCGGCATCAGCGGCTTCAAAAATAGCATCTGCACAATACCTGGCCGGCACAAAGATCACAGAAGCATCCGCCCCAGTGATCTCAATTGCCGATTTCACTGAATCAAACACAGGAACTTTTCCATCCAATACCCAATCCCCACCCTTGCCAGGTGAAACACCGGCCACAACATTGGCATGATATGCCAGCATCTGTTTGGTATGAAAAAGCCCTTCGTTACCTGTGATGCCTTGAACCAGGATCTTGGTGTTATGATCTGCTAAGATGCTCATTTTTGATCTCCCGCAGCCAGTTTGACGGCCATCTGTGCTGCCTGGTAAAGTGTTTCTGCTGAGGTGAAGTTGGCTTCCTTCAACAGCTTTCTTCCTTCATCCTCATTTGTTCCAACAAGCCTGACCACCATTGGTACATTCACTTCTACTTCCTTTGAAGCATTGAGTATTCCTTTAGCCACCTCATCACAGCGGGTGATGCCGCCAAACACGTTGACCAAGATGGATTTGACGTTCTTGTCAGCTAAAATGACGCGTAATGAAGCTGCAACTTTGTCTGCAGACGCCCCACCACCGATATCCAGAAAATTCGCCGCCTCCCCGCCGCAGAGGGCCAAAATATCCATGGTTGCCATGGCCAACCCAGCCCCATTGACCATACAACCGATATTTCCATTCATTTTGATAAAGGTTACGCCATATTTTCTGGCTTCCACTTCAGAAGCAGCTTCAAGGTCCATATCACGAAGATCAGCAAGGTCTGGATGGCGAAATAGTGCATTATCATCCAGCACCATCTTTGCATCTAGTGCGACCAACTTGTTATCTTCAGACAACACCAATGGGTTGATCTCTGCCAGGGTGGCATCACAGAATTCGTAAGCCTTCCAAAGCCCTTGAACGATCTCGATGAAATGTTTCCACAAATTTTTTGGCAAATCAATGGAGATGGCTGCATCTCTAAGCTGATAATCGCGTAAACCCAGCAAGGGATCAATATAGACTTTGACGATCTTTTCGGGGTTGTGCTGGGCAACTTCCTCAATTTCCATTCCGCCAGCAGCAGAGACCATCAAAACAGGTTTTTGATTCTCCCGATCATTGACGATCCCAACATAAAACTCGCGATTTATTTGGATTGCCTCATCAACCAGAACTTTACGTACCGGCAGCCCTTTGATCTCCATTCCCAGGATCTTGGTAGCCATATCATGGGCTTCTTCTGGGCTTTTTACCAACCGGATACCACCGGCCTTGCCTCTTCCCCCAACCAACACTTGTGATTTTATAACAACTGTTCCACCTAACTCTTCACTGATCTGTTTTACCTCATCTGAGGTGCTGGCAATTCTACCTTTCGGGATCGGGATACCAAATCTTTCAAAAATCTGTTTGGATTGGTATTCATGAAGTTTCATCGCACTTCCTTAAACGATCAGGATTAATTATTGCCGATAAAATTATACAACGTGGCACATAAAAGAAACCTGGTTTTTCAACCAGGTTTCTCATTTTGGGTTCGATCAGCTTTTTAAGTAAGCCTCTAAAGATTCTTTACTGATGCGATATGACTCTCCGATCTTTTTGGCTTTCAATTCGCCAGACGTGATCGCCGCCAGAACATCCGCTTCAGCTACTTTCAAAACACTTGCCGCCTCGGCTGTGGTCATCACAGCCGGCATGGCTACAGATCCTGCAGCGGCTGCTCCTTGTGCAGGTTGGTTCTGCCCGATCCCCTGCAAGGATTGCTGCAATACATTGCCAATACCTAACCCGGCGCCAATTCCTGCGGTCAATCCCGCACCACCATTTGGGTTCTTGGCAGCATCGCGCATAGCATCTGCTGCCTGTAGTTGAGCATAAGTGGCCATATCCAACATACCCATGGCACGCAGATCTTCCGCAGATTTTTCTGAGGGTTTGATGCTGGTGATGTAGAATGATTTCAGCATACAACCAACAGCGCCGAAATCATCCTGTCCCTTTACACGGATGGCAGCGCCTAATTCTTCAGTAAGTGCAATTTGCTCCAAAACATTTTTGGTTTTGCCGGTTTCACCCAGGATATCCTGCAATTTGGAAAGCAGAATACCGCGGAAACGATCTTCAATATCAGCCAGGCGGAAGCTGGCTTTTGCACCAACGATCTGGGTCAGGAACTGCTGCGGATCGCTGATCTGGAAGGAATAAGTACCATAGCCCTGCAACAAGGCAATTCCCAGTCCAACACCCTTGTTACTGACGATGATCGGTTGGGCAGTTCCCCACTTGCGATCAGGGAACTCTTTCATTGACACGTAGTACACCTCAGCGGTGAAAGGCGTGCGATCATTGAACGCTTTCCCGATCAGATTGATGAGATAAGGGATATTGGCAGTGGTAATGGTATGGCGTCCAGGGCCAAATACATCCAACGCCTGACCATCGCGCATAAAGACGACTTTTTGAGATTCACGCACGATCACCTGAGAGCCAATGCGCAGGTCTGCAACACCGGTCTCCGGGAAACGATGGACTAACTCATCCGTCATCTCGTTTGGGTATTCAATTACATCAAAAATTCTGGCCATCGCATTCTCCAATTAATTAATTTATGGCTTACTTCTTATTGACCCATTTTCATGAGTTCGCTTCGTTTGTTGAACGCATCAATGCTGTCTTGCGCCTTTTGCACTGTATTGCGTAACGCAGCCGGAAAACCATCGGTGTCAATGGAAGCTTCCAGGTTGTCAATTGCAGCGGCTACGTCGTCTCCCAGTTGTACCATCGTCAAATCGTACTGGTAAAGCTGAGTTAACTCGGCTTTATTGATTTTAATCGCGTCAAAGAAACCGGTATAGCCATAGGATGCAGTCTTCACCCGGTCGACAAAAGTACGCAATTTAATTGAAGCTTCTTCCAGATCATCGATCAAATCGAT